>CALEPU010000209.1 GCA_937913075.1 uncultured Clostridia bacterium | reverse complement strand
TCATTCTGACGGCGCTCATATTGGTGCTGACCGGCGTTGCGTCGTTCGTATTCATCGGGAGCTTCCTTGCGGCAGCGGACGACGTCACCACCAGGTGGTACGACAGCAAGGCGTTCGCAAACGGCGATCCCACGAGGCTTGTGCTTGCTAAGGACAATTCGGCGTTCTTTACTTCGGAGGAGATAGAGAAAATAGCATCGCAGAAGTACGTCCTGTCGGTCGAAAAGTACGGGTACATTGCGGACGTCAACTACTACTACCGCGAGGACGTGGATTACCGCAAATACACGAGCGCGGATTTTGAGCCCGATTACGACCCGATAAACAATCCCGACGCCTTTTCGCTGACTGTCAAAATCGAGCTTCTTGAAAACGATTTGAAGTATATGAGGAGCGTCTCGCAGGCGGGGGAGATAAAAACGGGCAGAATGGCGGAGGACTTCTATGAGGTGCTTTCGTCGGATCCCCAATTCAAGACGGGCTCTCAGGTTGAGGTGTTCATAAAGGACAAGGCTCACTGGGGCGTTTCGCAGTACCTGCGCTTGACCTTTGACGTCGTCGGAGAGACCACGGGCAAGAGGGGCTTGTATTTCTCGGAAAGCCTTTGCAGAATGCTGAACAACTCCGCTGCGATGAGCATCATATGCAATGACGGCACGAACTTATTTCCGGGCGACACTCTGGGAAGATTTCCCATAGCGCCTTTTGACGCGGAACGGTTCAAGGACTTTTTGAGCCCCATGCCTCCAAACACCACTATCTCCGAGGACGGCAATCAGACGGGCGAGATCGATGAGGACGCCCAGCCGACCGCGCCCGCGGAGCTTGCGGAGGATGAATTCGTTTACCCTTCGGGCGAGCAGAGCTCGAATATGACCACGCTGCACGTGAGCGTAGGCGATTGGATCCTCGGGAGCTGGGATGACGATATGAGCGGCACGGTCGAAATGGACCTTAACTGCGTCGGACTGCTCCAAAGCAAGCATCCGAGATTTCTTCTCGTGAACCCCGAAACCTACGATAAGCTGACGGGCGCGCTCCGCACCAATCAGGTCTCGGTATTTATTCAAGATTACGCATATACCGACCGCGCCATAGACGAGTTCGCTTCGATCGGCTATCTTGCGCTTTCGCCCTTCACACAGGGCGCGACCACGAAGGATGCCAAGCTTGAAACGGAACGCATCAATCTTTTGCGCATCTCGCTTGCGGCGTCGGTGCTCACGCTCGTGCTTCAGCTCATACTGCTCAAGGTAACGTTCTCATCCCTTAAGGATCATTACAGGCTCCTTTCGAATATGGGTCTCAGGGCTAAGACGGCGTACTCTTCGCTTGCGCTTCTGTTCCTGTTCCTGACCCTGATATCCGAGCTGATAGCTGCGGCGGTGATACTGTTGCTCAACAGATATGGGTACGCAAGGGTAGTCAACATATTCAAATATCTGGATCCGCCGAGTCTGCTGCTGATAGCCGCGATACATTTCGCGTTCTGCGTGATCGCGTATTTCATTGTTTCGAGGTCCGTCAAAAAACAGGTGTTCACCATAAACGGCTTCTATGAGGATATCGACGGCGAGCTTATGGAGGAGGTGATGGGCGAATGATCTCGATAAAGGATCTTAAAAAGACGTACAGCTCCGGCACGAAGTCCGCGGAGGAAGTCCTGCACGGGGTCAGCTTCAGCTTGCCCGAAAAGGGCTTTGTCTGCATACTCGGGCGATCCGGCAGCGGCAAAACGAGCCTCCTCAATGCAATAGGCGGGCTTGACAGCTTTGACTCCGGCTCCGTCGAGGTCGACGGGACGCGCATCACACGCTCGGGTTCGCGTGAAATGGAAAAACAGAGGAACGCGAATTTCGGCTACGTTTTCCAGAATTATTATCTGCTGCCGGAGCATTCGGCCGCATACAACGTGTATCTCGGTCTGCATTCGCTCGATCTTTCCGAAAGAGAAAAGCTCAAGAGGGTGGAGGACGCTCTGAGGAAGGTGGATATGCTCCGCTTCAGAAAACGCCTCGTCGGCGAGCTTTCAGGCGGTCAGCAGCAGAGAATAGCCATCGCAAGGGCGATCGCAAAGTCCCCCAAGGTCATATTCGCGGACGAGCCCACCGGCAACCTCGACGAGGAGAGCACGCTCAATATATGCTCGCTGCTGAAGAACCTTTCAAAGACGGGGCTCGTTGTGATGGTCACGCACGAGGAGCGGCTTGCCGACTTCTTTGCCGACAGGATAATCACCATAGAGGACGGCAATATCGCAGGCGACAGTACCGACTGGGAGCGCGGCGCGCTTGTTTCGGCTGATAAAAACTCCGTTTACGCGGGCGATTATAAGGATACTGAGTTCAAGTCCGACGCAGTAAATTTAAGGGTGCTTTCCGCGGAGGGCGCGATCCCCGCCGAGATAACTCTCATCGTTGAGGACGGCAGACTCATTATCAAGACCGACGATAAGCGACTCGTTATGTATTCAAAGCCCTGCGATCCGCCCTACGTTAAGGAGGGCAGCCGCCCTAAGCTCGACAGAAGTCAGTTTGACGCCGTGCAGCCGGAGCAGACCGAAACGGAGCGTCCGCCGCTGAAGCGGAGCTCGCGGGCAGGACTGGGGCTCAGGATGCTCTTTGCGGAAATGCGCACTACGGCGTCCAAAAAGAAGCTCCGCAACGCTGCGACGGGGCTGTTTATAGTCCTGCTTTCGCTAATGCTGCTGATTTCCATTTCCGATTTCATAGCCGCTGCCAAGGTGGCTCCGGAGGATTTCATCACTTCGGATTCACATGTGTTGGAGCTTCAATTCAACAAGGGAAAGAATTTTGACGACCGGACGGTATGGTCGATCAGTGAATACGTGCCCGACTTTTTGGCTCTGCTCGAAGATACAGGACTCGATTACGACCTGATTCCCGATACCAATCTGCGGTTCAGGTATAACAGCAGTATCCTTCCGCAGTACGGTACGCTTTGGATGAGCATGGGCAAATATAATCTCGTCGATATAAAGCGGCTTGATCCTTCGACCATCGTTTACGGCCGTATGCCCGAGCGCTATGACGAGATCGTCGTTGACAGATGGGTCATAAAGAACTGTACCGATGACGACGGCATAGTGCAGAACCTCATCCCCGATAACGAGTTTATGCTCGGCGAGATCATCTATATGGATAAGAAAAATTATTCTCCCACCATTGTCGGCATATGCGACAGCGGCGAGCCTAGCATATATCAGATCGGAAGAACACACGTCTGAACTCCAGTC
>CALEPU010000208.1 GCA_937913075.1 uncultured Clostridia bacterium | reverse complement strand
GGGATTATCGTCGACGGCATGGGGTATGCCGAACACCGTGCGGTACTCCTCCACGCCGATGAAGGTGACGGTCTTGTCATACGGCCCCTCGGTGTAGAGCTGCACCTGTGAGTGCTGATCGGTGACGCCGAGCGACTTGACAGGGGTCTGCCCCGTTCTTCCGCCGTCGGGTCTTATCTTGCCGAGTGACTCCGCCCAAAGCTGAGCGTACCAATCCGCAAAGTATTTGAGGCTGTCCGCATAGGGCATGAGCACGCCTATGTTTGCGCCGTGACGCATTGCGATGACCTCCAGTGCGGCGGAAAGCAGCGCGGGGTTTGCGAATACGTCGTCATTATCGCAGAGCTCATCCATATCGGCGGCGCCTCGGAGCATCGACTCGATGTCTATACCGCAGACAGCAGCGGGCAGGAGACCTACGGGGCAGAGCTACGAAAACCTGCCGCCTACTCCCTCCGGCACGAAGAAGGTCGTGAGCCCGTATTGCCTTGCAATGCCGATGAGGTTGCCCTTCTCGCAGTCGGTAGTGGCGATAAGGCGCTCCTTCAAGCGTTCCTCGCCGTAGCGGTCGATAAGCTCGCGCATGACTATCAAAAACTGCGACATGGTCTCAGAGGTCGAGCCGGATTTGGTTATCACATTGAAGACAGCGGTCTCGGGATCTATTACGTCAAACAGCGCAGCCATACGCTCGGGGTCTATATTGTCCTCGACGTAGAGCTTGGGTCCGTTTCTCTTATCCCTTGGAAGCTCGTTCCAGCGGGGATGATTGAGCGCCTGCTGCACTGCAATGGGCCCAAGAGCGCTGCCGCCTATGCCCAGTACGACGAAGCTCTCGCACCTTGACCTCACATCATCCGCAACGGCGAGTATTTTTTTGACTACGCCCTGCTGGTTATAAGGCAGATCGCGCCAGCGGGTACTGCTCCTTTTAGCGCGAAGAGAAGCAAGCGCCGCACGCATATCATCGGCAAACGAAGCAAGCTCGCCCTCGTCAACGCCGTGCGCGCCGACCGCCGCAGCCATCATATTTGTGTAATCTATCCTTACGCTCATACTGACCTCCCGTGCCGCAAATGGGTATTTTGGATCATTATACCACACTTCCCTGCATTTTTGAACAGTGGATATAATAGAGTATAGCGGATGAATATGAAATCTTTGTTAAAATTTGCCGCAGCGCTGCTTTTCCTGCTGCCGATATTGACCTCGGGCTGCCTTCCGTGCCCCTGCGATGCGCAGATCGCAAACGAGCTGCCTGCGGGATATATGCGCTTGCGCGTACTCGACGGCGCGACCGATAAGCCCATCGAGGGCGCCTGCGCCGTGGTGCCCGAGGCCGGTATAGAAGCCTATACCGACACACGCGGGTTTACTCCCGTGATGGAGCTGCCCTGTATTAAGGACGAAGGGCTCAACGCCCTGCTGCCGTATAACGAGGGCAGAGTGACGCTTATCGTCTACGCCGAGGGTTACGTGCCGTATCTTTTGCTCTACTGCCGTGTGCTGCCCGGCACAGAGCGCGAAACACCCACCGTTTATATGTGGCGCGACGACGGCAGCCTGCCCGTTTTTGAAGTAATAGAAGCCCCGCCGCTTTCCTGGGCGGCGGAGCTTGCCCAAAAGTATAAGCCTTGAAATGTATTTAAGCCCTGCGGGCTTCCCTCAAAGGAGCGTCCCAGAACACCTTGCCGCCGAGCTCTACCGCCAATTCGTCGGCAACCGAGGGCAGCTCCTCCATCAATGCCGCCTCGCGCTTTTTGGAACGCCTGCCCTTGCCGGAAAAGACCTCGCGTTCGGCGTAAGCGTCGTACGACACGGCAAAATCCTCCGGATCGCTGAACGGGAAGAAGTTGACGCTTACGGTATAGCGTATCTGCCCCGCCTCCGAATCGGAAGTGAGCTTGACTATCGCCGCTCTGCGCTGTACGTCGTTAAAAATGCAGTCCGCGTTGAAATACCGCTCGTAAATATCGACTACCATTGTGCGCTCCCTTCTTGATCAAATCACGTATTCGCCTTCGTATGGTAAGCTCAAAGCGTAGACCGTCTCCGGCGCAACGTCTATCTCTCCGTTACTCCACGTGATAACTCCACGAAAAATAGCAGGCGAGCCAAATATCTTTTCGTCGGAGAGCGGTGCAAAAGCGCTTCCCTTGAGCTGCGTAGTATCAAAAAGCCTCTGCTCGCCCGTGGTAAACGTGACAAGCATCATCCCACCGCACAGAGGCTTTGCCTCAGCGACTCTGATGCCTTCATGCATCTCTCCTGCATAGCAAACATCGTTGATTATATACATAATTGTACCTCAATTCATAGGAGCTATCTTATCAAAATGCTCACCGCGAACAGCCGAATTCCAAGCACGGTATGCCTCCTCCTCGTGGAAGGCAAGCCAGCCGACTATCATTTTAAGCTGCTTCCTCGGCAGTGAGCCTGCAAGCAATTCTCCGTCTATACTGACGGTTGCTTCGTATTCGCCATAGTAAACGTGAACATGCGGCTTGTTGTGCTGCTTGACATCATAGAAAAGCATGTATATCACCATGCCGCCAAACCTGCTTAATTCGGGCATAACGGTTCCTCCGCAAAAAATCGATCCGAATATATATTACCACAAGGCATCGCTTTTAACAATAGAATAATTCATTCGTTCATATAAAATGCCGCAGGAAGTCGCCTGCGGCAGAAATAAGTGCGGTTTATATCTCCCCCGTATCGCGTTTATTGAAAATGCGCGATATTACGCCCGCCGATTTTTTGACGCCGGGGTCGATCTCGCCTGCCTTGACGAGAGCGAGCTTTGTAATAACGGGGCCCGTCAGCTCATACACGAGCGTGGCAAAGAGCACCACGGTGACGACCTGATCTGCGACGCCGACGGCGGCAAGATCCTCCGATGCGGCGACCATCTGCGCCATACCTATTGCAACGCCCGCCTGCGGCAGGAGGGTAAGACCGAGGTAATCCCTTACCGTCCGCTCCGACTTGGTGACGGCGGCGCCGAGGAACGCGCCGGAATACTTGCCGATGGCTCTGACAAGCACGTAAACCACGCCCACGAGCCCGACCTGCTTTAATACCTCCAGCTTCAAATCAGCGCCGGAAAGCACGAAGAACAGCATGAAAAGAGGCGGCGTCCATTTCTCGCAATGGGTGAGGATATGGATGGAGTCATAGCGCAGATTAGCAAACACGGCTCCTATCATCATGCAGACGAGCAGCGAGGAAAGCTCAAGAAGCTGAGACAGCGCCACGCCGAGAGCCACGGCGCAGATCATCAGCATGAGGCGGTTGTCGCGGGATTTGAACCAGCGGCAGCACAGCGCAAGGATACCGCCGAGCGCCGCGCCTATAAGCAGCGAGAGCCCTATTTCGCGCAGAGGCTCCAATAATACGGACGCGGTCAGCTCCGTGCCGACGGCAAAGACCTCGGCCAGAGAGAAGCAGACCGAGAAGATTATAAGACCTATGGCGTCGTCGAACGCGACGACAGGCAGAAGGGTCTCCGTCACGGGACCCTTTGCCTTGTACTGGCGGACTACCATCAGCGTGGCGGCGGGCGCAGTTGCTGCGGCAATGGCGCCAAGGAGCAGAGCGCGCGAGGCGTAGAACTCGGTATTCTTAACGAAGAACATCGCTATCATGACGAAAGCGACCGTGGTACATGCCTGAGCCATGGTGATTACGATTATCTTGCCGCCGAGCTTTTTAATTGTGGAAAGCTTGAATTCGCCGCCTATCGAGAAGGCGATGAAGCCCAGAGCGACCGTCGTTATTGTGCTCATGGAGGAGAGTCCCTCCTCCGTTATGAGCCCGCCGAAGGAGCCGCCCGTGATAAGACGCCAGAAATTAGGTCCTATCAAAAGACCGGCGATAAGATAGCCCGTCACGTTGGGCAGGTTGAAAAGCTTCATCACGCGCGAAAGCGCAAGCCCCGATATCATCGCGAAGCCTATCATTAAAAGTGTTGAGAACATATTGATTTTTACCCCTAAATCAAAGGGCGCGAGCCCTTACTCCTCTATCCCCTCGTAGGACGAGATCGGCACTGTGAACATTACGCCCTTTTTGCCTAAACCGTTCGTATTGCGGCGAACGACCCTCTTCGCGTGCTCTATCATGTCGTCGTTCAAGAGCAAAAACGCCGTGTGGCTGGACTCAAAATCGTTGCTGACGATCTTCGAGAGCGAGCCGAATATCGGCGCCGCGTCAACGCTGCTGTTCAAAAGCGCATGCTTTAAGCTTGTGGATTGGAACACTATGCCGTTCATGCCGTGTGCCTTTAAGCCCGCAAGAGTCTCCAAAAACTCGTCGCAGTTATCTATCGTGATAACAAGAAGCTGCATATCCCTGCCCCCTTCTTATTTTTGTTCACCTAAATATTAGTCCTTTTTTTGCCTTTGTCAAGAGCGGAAAGAATGTTTGGGGCAATAAGAAAAAGCGAAAACAAATTGATGCCGAAATACCGGTTGGATCTCAACATCAATTATTGTTTTCAATATCTTAGGTTTTAGCGGCGCACAGTTATGCGGGCAGTGAAGCGAAGGTAACGTACTTCTGCGGATCGGCCGGGGAGCCTTGGATATAGAGCTCGAAATGGAGGTGGGTCTGTTCGGCGCACTCGGATATCGCCGTATCGCCGACACAGCCTATGACCTGACGCGCCTCGACCTTTTGACCCTCCTTCACGGGGGGCTCCTTCCGGAGATTGGCATAAACGGTTTTTATGCCGTCGGCATGAGAGATTATGACCGTCGTGCCGAGAAGATCGTCATCACGCACGCTCTCGACGACGCCCGCCAATACGGTGCGAACCTCCGTCCCCTTGGGGGCGGCGATATCAACGCCGGGATGCGTCATCCACTGGTTGAGCGTTTTGGAATAGATCAGGCTGTCCATGGCATAAACTCGTATAATTCCGCCCTCGACGGGCGCTGTGAGCGCGATCGGCAAGGCAGTTGCCTCGGGCGTTTTAGATCGGAAGAG
>CALEPU010000207.1 GCA_937913075.1 uncultured Clostridia bacterium | reverse complement strand
AGAAACAAACGCGGCTGCAAATCATATTGTGCCGCGTTTATTTATTTGAGGGCTTATCTATCGAGTGATCAATGCAACATCCCCGTTTTTACTTGCCGTCTATTGACTGTTTCGCCGCTTTCTGCTAAAATTGCGGTAATAAATAAGGAGCGCTTTTGTCTAATGGAAAGGCCTTATCCCGTGCTGACAGTTAATCCCAAGGCGGAAAAGAGCATCAAGGCGGGGCATCCTTGGGTGTTCGGCGAGGAGGTCACCGAAGTATCGGGCTCATATGAGAACGGCTGTATAGTCGACGTCAGATCCCAAAAGGGAAGCTGGCTCGGCGCAGGCTACGTCAACGATAAAAGCAAGATAATGGTCCGCCTCATCTCCGATAACGCCAACGACCGCTTTGACGAGGCGTTCTATTCTCGCCGCATCAAGTACGCTCTTGATTACCGCCGACAGGTGATGGGAGCAGATTTTGATAACTGCCGTCTCATTTTCGGCGAGGCTGACAGGTTCCCCGGGCTTACCGTCGACAGGTTCAACGATATCCTCTCCGTGCAGATACTCTCTCTCGGCACCGAGCTCAATAAGCATATCATTCTGCCGGAGATAGTCCGTCAGCTCAGAGAAGCGGGGGAGAGCATTAAAGCCGTTTACGAGCGCAACGACGCAGCAATAAGAGAGCTCGAGGGCATGCCCCGTTACAAGGCATATTACGAGCATGAGGGACTTCTGACCGATAAGGACGGGCTCGACGGGCATACCGAGATAGTTGAGAACGGCGTCAGATATGACGTAGACTATATCGAAGGACAGAAGACCGGCTTCTTCCTCGACCAGAAATATAACAGGCTTGCCGTCAAGCGTATTGCCGGGGGACGCCGTGTCCTCGATTGCTTCACGCATACGGGCGCATTTGCCCTGAACGCCGCCATGGGCGGAGCGAAGAAGGTCACGGCGGTCGATATCTCCGCCTCGGCGATCGAGCTTGCCAAGGCGAACGCCCAAAGGAACGGCATTGAAATGGACTTCATCGTTGCGGATGTGTTTGATCTGTTGACCGAGCTTGTCGAAAAAAAGTCCCGCGACTACGATTTTATAATCCTCGACCCGCCTGCATTCACAAAGAGCGGCGCCACTGCAAAAAACGCCTACCGCGGCTATAAGGAGATAAATATGAAGGCGATGCGCCTGCTGCCCCGCGGCGGGTACCTTGCCACCTGCTCCTGCTCGCATTTTATGTACGACGATATGTTCCGAAAAATGCTTTTAGAGGCAGCGCACGATGCTTCCGTAACGCTTCGCCGGATAGAGGCGCGGCAGCAATCGCCGGATCATCCCATATTGCCCACGGTGAGGGAGACGGATTACCTGAAATTCTACCTCTATCAGGTCACGTAAGCTAAAATCGACTTCCGATAATAACTCTTTTTACGAAAGGAATAACGGCTATGAAGCTCGAACCTATCATTGTTTCCTTGCTGGATACCGACCTTTACAAATTCAATATGGATCAGGTCATTTTCCACAAGCACACCGACCTCATCGGCGAGTATTATTTCAAGTGCAGGGACGAGGGCGTGGTGTTCACCCAAGAGATGCTGGAGGAGATAAATGCCCAGATAGCGCATCTTTGCTCGCTGCGCTTCAAAAAAGCCGAGCTGGATTACCTCCGTTCCATACGCTTCATCAAGCCCGACTATGTCGAGTTTTTGAGGCTTTGGCATCCCATAAGAGATTACGTCAGCACATCGCTCGACGAAAGCGGCATGCTTACCGTCGCCGTCAAGGGACCGCTCTTTTCCGCGATGCAGTTTGAAATTTACCTTTTGGAGATAATCAGCGAGGTCTATTTCCGCATGAATTACGACTATGCCGAGCTTCGCCGTGCAGCAGAGGAAAGGCTCTCCCAAAAGATAGCCGATTTCAACTCCGGCAAGTACACCTTCCGCTTTGCGGAGTTCGGCTGCCGCCGCAGGCTCTCTCGGGAGTGGCAGGACGAGATGGTGAGAAGGTTTTCGCAGGAGACCGAGAACTGCGTCGGTACCTCCAACGTGTATCTTGCCATGAAATACAATATGACCCCCATCGGCACCTATGCGCACGAGTTCGTGCAGATGTATCAGGGCATAGACGAGATACCGCTCGCCTATACCAACCACTACGCCATGGAGGATTGGTACGACGAGTACAAGGGCGACAACGGCACCGCGCTCACCGATACCATAACTACCGACCTCTTCCTGCTCGATTTCAACCACAGCATGGTCAATAACTATTCCGGCGTCCGTCACGACAGCGGCGATCCCTATGAATGGGCGGAGAAGATAATCAACCATTATAAGGAGTACGGCGTAGACCCAAGGACAAAGCAGCTTCTTTTCAGCGACAGCCTCAATTTCGACAGAGCTCAGGAGCTTTACGATCACTTCAAGGATAAGGCGAAGGTCTCCTTCGGAATAGGTACCTTCTGCTCCAACGATACCAACGTCCGCCCGCTCAACATCGTTATAAAGCTGCAATACGTCAACGGACGCCCCGTGGCTAAGCTCTCCGATTGCGAGGGCAAGGCCATGTGCATGGACGAGGTGTACCTTGCTTACCTCAAAAACTCGGTCAAATTCCGTCTCGAAAGGGTCAGACACCTTAAAGAGGCGGGGCTCGTTTAAGGAGGATATGCCATGCGTACCGCGATAGTTTATTATTCACTCTCGGGCAACACCGCTTACGCCGCCGAGCTTGCGGCAAAGGAGCTCGAAGCAACGCTCATACCCATAACGCCCGTCAAGCCCTACCCCGTAAAGGGGCTCGCGAAATTCCTTCACGGCGGCAAGAGCGCGGCGGCGGGGGAGGAGCCGGAGCTCGTCCCCTATACCTTCAACGCCGAGGAGTATGATGCGGTCGTGCTCGCTTTCCCCGTTTGGGCAAGCAATATCGTACCGCCCATTCGCACCTTTGTGAGCGAAAACCGCGACGCCCTGCAAGGCAAAAGAACCGCCGCCCTCGCCTGCTTCATGGGAGGCGGCGCAAATAAGGCGTTCGATAAATTAAAGACGCTGCTGGGCAAAAACCTTTCAGCGGAGCTTGCGCTCATCGATCCTCTTAAAAAGCCCTCCGAGGAAAACGCCGCAAGGATAAAGGACTTCTGCGAAAAACTCAATGGCTGAATGATATAAACCGGAGGGACGGCAACCTGAGCTGCCGTCCCTGCTTTTTAATTCGTGCATGGACCATTGTCGACTTATTCCACTTCCACACGCACGCGCTCCCACATGCTGTCGAGCATACCGTTCATCTGTTCTAAGCTGTCAAACTCCATTACCATCGCGCCGATGCTGTCGCCCGCGTTGCGGAAGGCGTGCACAGGTTCTCCCTCCTTGACGAAAACCGAGGTCAGCGCAATCCTGCTCTTAATATCGGGGTCGATATCGAGCCCTTTGTATCTGCCGGTTTTGAGCGAATGAATAACGTACGAGGCGGCGGGACGGTCGAACCTCTTTTTAAGCTCATCGGTATAATCATCTCCAAGGCAGGCCTTTATAGAGGCGGCGGTCATATCAACCCCGCAGGCGTTCTTCAATGCGTCGGAAATTAGGTTGCC
>CALEPU010000206.1 GCA_937913075.1 uncultured Clostridia bacterium | reverse complement strand
ACAGCATGATAGACGCAGCAAAGCCCGCAAAATTGCGGGCTTTGTCCGTGGTCTGAGGGATCGCTTGACGCGGTCCCTTATTTTTTCATTTTTTGCCATGCCACAATTTGTTTTATTGACCTCGGCGGCATTTGCATTTATAATGGTAGCAATAATACCGAAAAAGCACATTCAAGGAGGCAGAAGCGATGTTTAAGAGGCTGCGCCGTTTGGCGGCGATGCTGACGGCTTTGATACTGATACTTTCCGCAGTGCCGGCTTCGGCGCTCGTCGCACTTGACTATAACGAGCACGACGCCGCGAAGCTGAGGACGTTCTTTGAGCTTACCAACAACATGGGCATAAAGAACGGCGTCACGATAAACGGCTCCGCATACGATCCAGACTCGCCCGCTACCTGGACGAGCTGCACCTGGAACGACGCAGGCAGGCTCACAAGGATCGCCTTTGACAACAACAGCTCCGTCGGCATGCTCGATCTTGCGGGCTGCGAGGCGCTGACTGCCATATCCTGCCCCGGATGCAGACTGACGGGCGTGAGCGTTGCCGGCTGCACCTCCCTCACGACCCTCGAGGTCGATCTCAACAGGATCACGAGCGTTGACGTTACGGGCTGCCCCAACCTCAGCGTGCTTTGGGTCGGCGGCAACAAGCTTACCTCTCTCGACGTATCGCATAACGTAAAGCTCAAGAGGCTCAACTGCAACTCCGGCAGCATAGCCTCGCTCGATCTTTCAGCCTGTCCGCTGCTCACTTATCTCGATTGCAGCGACAACAGGCTTACGGAGCTTACAGTAACCTGCTGTCCGCTGATAACCGAGCTTTACTGCAAGAACAATCTTTTGACCGAGCTCGACCTTTCGCAGTGCACGGGGCTTTACCGTCTGCGTGCGCTCGGCAACCTTTTTGCCTCGCTTGACATATCGGTCATGAACGGCGGCAAGAGCTACGTTTTGGAGGCAGAGGGGCTTGGCTACGTCGGAACGAAGTGCAACATCAACTCCACCGGCACTCATACCGTTGCCACCGCAAAAGCGGCGGCGGGCAGCACCTTCTACGGCTGGTACATGGGCGACGAGCTCATAACCACCTCCGCCGATATCGAGTGCGTTTTCGGCGAGGAAACGCTGCTCACGGCAAAATTCACAGTGCCTCAGCACACGCTGACCGTCGATTATGTTTTCGAGGACGGTACGGAAGCCGCCCCCGCTTACACCGCCTCCTTAAAGGAGGGCGCGGGCTTCACCGTCCCCTCCCCCGTTATCGAGGGCTTCACCGCCGATATCGAGGTCGTCGAGGGCGTTATGGGCAAGGAGGATATGAGCATCACCGTCACTTACAGTCCCGCGCAGCCGATTTTAATGGGCGACGTCGACGGCAACGGCGTGGTCAATTCCAACGATGCGCTTTATCTTTTGCGGTACACCCTGCACCTTATTCCCGAAACGGAGCAGCTTCTCCTCGTCGGCGATGCAGACGGCAACGGCATTATAAATTCCAACGATGCGCTTTACATTTTGCGGCTGACCCTTGGACTTATCACCAATGCGTGAGCTTCCCTTACAGTTTAAAAACCGAATGCGCATGCAGCTTGGGGCGGAGTATGACGAGTTCATCTCCGCCTATGAGCAGCCGCCCGTACGCGGGCTGCGCGTGAACCTTTTGAAGCAGAGTCCGGAGGGGCTGGCTTCTGTATGTCCTTGGAGGCTCGAGCCAAGCGGCATACTCGACGAGGGCTTTGTCTGCGAGGAGCCTGCGGGAGTGGGGCGTCATCCGCTGCACGCCGCCGGGCTTTTCTATATGCAGGAGCCTTCCGCAATGAGCGCGGTTGCGCTCGCTTGCCGCGATATCAATGATTGGAGCGGTATGCGCGTGCTCGATATGTGCGCCGCGCCGGGCGGAAAGACGGGCGGTATCGCAGCTAAGATGGGCGGCGAGGGCGTTATCATTGCAAACGAGGTCGTCAGAAGCCGCGCCGTGCAGCTTGCGCGCAATATAGAGCGGCTCGGCATTGCGAACGCCGCTGTGACGAATGCTTATCCCGACAGGATAGCAGAGGAATTTCCCGAGTATTTCGATCTGGTCGTTGTGGACGCGCCCTGCTCCGGCGAGGGTATGTTCCGCAAGGACGAGGGTGCGATAACGGAATGGTCGCCGGAGCACGTTATATCCTGCGCCGCGCGCCAGTCCGCGATAATGGAAAGCGCCGCGGCATGCACGGCAAAAGGCGGCAGGCTTGTGTACTCCACCTGCACCTTCTCCCCCGAGGAGAACGAGGGCGTAATAGAGCGTTTTTTAAGCGAACACGTGGATTTCGAGCTCGTTGAGATGCATAGGCTCTACCCGCACAGAGTGCGCGGCGAAGGGCATTTTGCCGCGCTGCTCAAGCGCACTGGCGCAAGATCAAGTAACGCGCGGCTCGAACAGATACCGCCCGCAAAAGACAAAAACGCGCTTATCGCGCTGAATGAGTTCGTTTTGTCAACACTGAACAGCGAGCTGCCTGATGGGATCATCCATTTGGCGAACGATACGCTGCGGCTGATCCCCCGTGAAATGCCTGTCGAGGTGTTAAGGCTTGCGCCCGTCGCCGTCGGCGTTGAATTGGGCGAGGTACGCAAGGGGCGGCTCGTGCCGGCGCATTCGTTTTTTATTGCCGAGCCGGGGCAAAGGTACCAAAGACTACTCTCGTTCGACTATGACGCGCCGGAGCTTGCCGCATTCCTTTCCGGCAACACCCTGCCCTGTCCCGAGGCTTGGCGCGGATTTACCGCAGTCGCCGTCAACACCCCCGAAGGACCGAGGAATTTGGGCTTCGGCAAGGCGGTCGATGGGGTGATGAAAAACCACCTGCCGAAGGGGCTGTACGTGAATTGAAAGAGCTTTCACCAGAAGATTATATTAATGCTCCCTGCGCGGCTTCCTCCCTGCCGTACTGGAAGGCGGGGCGGTTCGTCGTTCCCGAAGGGATGCTCGTCATAAGGGACGATCAATATAAAAAAGAGGAGTATCCGCAGTATGAGGATACCCCTTATTTCAAGCTGATACACAGCATGAAGGACTTGCAAAAGCCCATTCTGCCGAAGGAGTATTCGGCAGCAACGGCAGGCTTTGCGGAGTTCTCCGCACACATACGCTGCTGTTACGGCGGCGGACCTTCTGAGGAGGAGCTTGCCTTATACGCGGAGCGTCCTTCATACGATCCCGCGCTGTGGGTCGCCGTTGCCGATGAAACGGGCAGCATCGCGGGCTCCGGCATAGCGGAGCTGGACGCCCGCATCGGCGAGGGTATTATAGAGTGGGTGCAGGTATCAAAGGGGCGCCGCAGGCGGGGGCTCGGCGAATATCTCGTGCGGGAGCTGCTTTACAGAATGAAAGGTCTTGCGCGGTTCACCACTGTATCCGGAGAGGTGAACAATGCCTCCGATCCGCTTGCGCTGTATGAAAAATGCGGCTTCGGCGGTAAGGTCATATGGCACGTTTTGAAGGAGAAAGATCAATGGACATAAGCTATATAGAAGGCAAAAGCAAATTCAATTACCGCGTCTGCGCGAGCATCATCGACAGAGGCAGGATAGTGGCCATGCAT
>CALEPU010000205.1 GCA_937913075.1 uncultured Clostridia bacterium | reverse complement strand
TAACGCAGGGAAAGCCATACTTCCTGAGCCGGCCGCGGAGGTTTGGCAAGAGCCTCTTCCTGTCGACCCTAAAAGCATATTTTGAAGGAAAAAGGGAGCTGTTCGAGGGCCTTGCCATCACGGAGCTCACCAAGGATGATCCGGAGGCATTTGCCGAATTCCCGGTATTCTACATAGATTTCAATAAAGGGAATTATTCGAGCGAAGAGACGCTGACGAATTCCGATCCCGAAAAGCGGGAATCCGAAGAAGCATTTGTCATAGAGAAGATATTGGACTTTCATCTTCGTAAGTGGGAAAAGACGTACGGGGCAGATCCGGCAAACACGACGCTGGCGTTAAGGTTCGACCATCTCCTTCAGGCAGCCGTGGAAAAAACCGGACGCCGTGCAGTCGTGCTCGTGGATGAGTATGACAAGGCGCTGCTTGAATCGGATCCCGCCTTGGATAAGCATAACAGGGAGGTGTTTAAGGGCTTTTTCAGCATACTTAAAAGCGATGATGCTTACCTGAGGTTCGTCTTCATTACCGGTGTCACAAAGTTTAGCAAAGTAAGTATATTCAGTGACCTGAATCAGCTGGAGGACATTTCACTCGACAAAAAATATGCAGGCATCTGTGGCATAAGCGAGGATGAGATGAAGATTTCCTTCGTGCCCGAGATTGAGAGGCTGGCCGGAAATAATGACCTCACCGTTCCTGAATGCCTCGATGAACTAAGGCGGATGTACGACGGCTACCACTTCTGTCATGACACCGTTGGGATATACAATCCCTTCAGCCTGATCAATGCATTCAAATCGGAGGAGTTCGACTCCAAATGGTTCGAATCCGGCACGCCGACGTTCCTGATAAAGAAGCTCGGGGAAACCGGCTTTGACCCCAAGCATATCACGGACGGAAGCCTGTATGAGACCAGGGACAAGCTCTCCGATTACCGCAGCGACGATCCCAATCCGGTTCCGCTCATGTACCAGTCAGGATATATCACGATCAAGGATTATGATAAAAGATTCCGCTCGTATATGCTCGGATATCCCAATGATGAGGTCAAGTATGGATTCCTGGAGAATCTGGTTCCGATGCTCCTGAACATGAAACAGTCTGATCCTGATGAAGCCGGGAAATCGCCCCTTGACATGCGCCGGTTCGTGTATGATGCCGAGTCCGGCAACGCTGACGGCATCCGCGACCGCCTGACGGCCCTCTTTGCCGGCCTGCCATATCCCGAGGGCAATCCTGACGGATTTGACAAATACGTGGAGCGTGACTTCCAGAACGTCATCTACATCAGCTTCATGCTCATGGGCCAGTACGTGAAGACGCAGGTGCACAACGCAACCGGCCGTGCCGACGTCATCGTGGAGACGTCAGACTATGTATGGCTCTTTGAATTTAAGCGTGACAAGACCGCCGCAGAAGCGCTGCGGCAGCCGGCAAGCGCAAGCAGCGCAGCGACGATAAGCATCGCAGCGGCAAAAGCCCTTATAGGTTTGCGGCAGGCATATAAACGCATGGTAAGATGATATAACAACCCGCCCGAAAAGTCAATCTGTGCGGTAAAAGTTTAACAGAATTTTCACATGTGCCGCGAGCAAGATTGACATATTTCAAAACCTATGTTATGCTTTGAGCGGGCTAAGGGACGCCTGTTTGCCTTGCTTTTGAGGTCTTGAAGAGCATACCGCCTCCTGCTTGCGGGCATTAAAATATACTTTATTTACGGGAACCTCGGCACGGGCAGCTTCGTTATATTATAGGAGCGCACCGAAAACGCGCTTCCGATATTATAACTTCTTCCATAAAGGAGGCAGAATTTATGTTTAACTCCAAAAGGCTACCGCTTGCGGTAATATGCTTGATAACCTCCGCTTTAATGCTCGTAGGCTGCTTGCCCAAGAATAACATCGTTTCCACGCCGACCGACGCGGCATTGACCACCGATGCTCCCGCCACGAATGCGCCCGAGTCTTCCGAGGAGCCCGTATTGACCGAGGAGCCGGAGGCTTCCGAGGCGCCGGAGGCAAGGTATTTCGAGTCCGTACCCTTTGATGCGGCTTACGAATGCGATATCGACGGCGACGACGCTCCCGATACCATACTTATCGGCAGCGAGGTCATCAACGAATACGGTGATGTTACCTACACCGTTAATATCACCCTTGCCGCATATCCCGACAAAACCTTTACCGATACCGTTGACTACTGCTACGACGGCTATGCCGTTATAGTCGACTGCGACAGCGAAGACTCCCGCCGTGAGCTGCTCCTATGCGTCTGGCAGGACAGTGAGGACGGCACGACGAAGGCTTACAGGGTAAACGCCGAGGGCGACGGCATAAAGACAGACGAACACGGTTATTTCCTCAACGGCGGCGCGGAGGAGCTCTTCTTCGAGGAAGGCATCCGCATTTATAACCGCATGGACGTGCTCGGCACCTTCGACGTTTACACCTCCTTCACGATAACCGACGAGGGCTTTAAGCAGGTCGGCGACCGCTGGTATTATCCCGAGAACGCGCGCGAGATAGCCGTGCTTGCGGGGTTCCCCGTGACCGTGACCGACGATGCGACCGGCGAGCCCTACGGCATGACCGTTGAGCCCGGCAGCTTTGTAGTGCCTATTTGGACCGACCGTGCTACCTGCGCATACGTTCGGCTTTCCACGGGCGAGGAAGCATACATCAATTTCGATGATATGGATTACATCCCCTTTATCAACGGGCATGCGCAGGACGATTATCTTGACGTAATGTATTCCGACTGATCGGGACAAAATGAGCTTGTAAACTCAGTGTAAAATATCAGTACTTCTTAACGAAACGGGGGGTATTTCAATGAAATTCTGTTCACAATGCGGAGAGCGTCTGGACGACGCCAGCCTGTTCTGTTCCAACTGCGGCGCACGTCAGCAGTCCGCAGGCACGGAAGCCGCTGCCGCCGCTTCCGCCGCGGGATATGCCGCAGCTCAGGGAGCCTGCAGCGCCGCTCAGCAGAACGGGTATGAGGCAGCTCAGCAGGGCTGCGAAGCCGCGCAGAACGGGTACGAAGCAGCTCAGCAGGGCTATGAGACCGTGAAGAACGGCTTTGCAGCCTCTCCTGCCGGATATCCGGACGCCGGTTCGCCCTATGCGGGCTATGCTCCCGCCTACGGCGTACAGGACACGGGATACGAGCCCGCTCCCACCAAAGCCAAGAAGAAAAAGACGGGGCTCATCGTTGGACTTTGCGCGCTTGCGGCGCTTATCGTCGCGGCTGCATTGCTCTTCGTGACTGGCGCATACGCTTCTCTTCTGCCAGCCTCAAAGCTGAAGCTCGGGCTTGCCGAGAGGAAGCTCGTATCCTCCTGCTCCGACGAGTGGGACGACTGTCTCTCGCTCATATTCGACGGCGTTGACGCAAGCTTTGACGCGACGTTGGATATCGACTATGCCGAGGACAGCTGCGATGCAGAGCTGTTTGAAGCTCTCAATGAGTTCAAGCTCCAAGGCGGCGTTAAGACGGGCGATGAGCTGAGGCTCGGGCTTCGCGGCGATTACAAGGGCAACACCGCCGCCGATCTGAGGCTCATTGTGAACAGGAGCAACGCCTACTTATACCTTGCGCCCGTTGCGGACGACCTTTACACCGCAAGCATAGACAGGCTGCTTGAAAGGTTCGCTCCCGATTTCGACTCCTCCAAGCTCGATATACTTTTCAAAAAGCTCGACAAGGAGGGCGTTAAGGCAGACGTTAATGCTGTCCGACAGATATTGGAGAACGTGCTTGCCAAGGCGCAGATCGACATCGAGAAGAACGTCGACGTTAAGCTTTTCAACGGTGAGGAAGCCGTCGAAGGCTGCGCCGTATACACCGTAAAGCTTACCGAGGACGAGATAAAGCAGCTTTTGACCGATATCGCCGATTATCTCGACAGCGACGACTGCTACGTCAAGGAGCCCCTTGATGAGTTCATCCGCCTCCTGGTAGAGCTCGGTGCGG
>CALEPU010000204.1 GCA_937913075.1 uncultured Clostridia bacterium | reverse complement strand
GGCATAGAGCGAATAAAGCTTGCCCTGCCGCACAACGTATGAGGGCGGCGCGCCGAGCTTCAAAATGCCGGCAGAGCCGTCGGAAAGATCGAAGAGCAGCGCGTCGAGAGTTGCGTACATATCGTTTTTAGCTCTGCGAGTGAGAAGCTTATTGATACAGTCGGCGGCTGATCTTAAATCAAAGCCCACCGTCAAAAGATCGCATAAAAGAGCCAATGTCTCCCTGCTCTCAAAATATGCCTCGTCGCCGCTTCCCATCCCGTCGCTGATGCACAAAAGCTGTGAACCGTTGACTGAACGTACACAGCAGTTGTCGCCGCTTCGGGGGCTGTTCTGCTTCTTGCTTGCAGCACAGCCGCTTATCACATTATAGTGCGCCTTGCCGCTTGCGCTTCCGCTGACCATGCGCGAGAGCGTGTCGGAAATGCAGGCGAGCAGTGTTCCCTCCGTTCCAAAGACCCGCGCAAGCTCGCGTAGTACGTCCGCAAGACCCGAGACCCTGTATTGCAGAGTATTGTAGCGCGTATCCCGACGGTACCCGCTTCTTTCGTTCTCATTTGCCGAGGGAGTGTACAAGCTCACGGGCAGCAGCGCAAATACAAGGGATGACAAAAGGGACTCGGGCACGGAAAGTATTCCGGTCCCCTGCATGAAAACGGCAAATAAAAGATCGACGATTAAAAAAGCTATAAGCACAGCCCATTTGCCAATGCTCCTTACCGTTGAGGCAATGAGCGCCGAAGCGGCGATAACAGCCATAAAGTGCATATCTCCGCCGGTGACCATGGCTCGTCCCGCGCCGATCGCCACAACGAACGCGACCGACGAAATGCCGAAGCGGTATGCGGAAACAAGCGCGCAGACGCCGGCGAATACCATTGCGGGGCTCTGACCCAATACGGAAAAATTGCCTATCGAGACGGTCAAAAGCCCCGCGCCTGCGGCAAGCGATATTAGCTCGGTATCGGTAAGCTCGCTCCTTGCGGGCAGCAGGCTCATGGCTTTTAAAGAATGACCCAGCACCACTGCGACAAGCGTCGTTACGGACGCGGAGCCCATTGCGAGCAAGGCGGGGGAGCCCGCTATTGCCGAGGCAATACAAAGCACGGCGGCGTCTATGCCAAACCCTATGAGCAGCCTGTAAACACGCCGGACGGTTATAAAGCGCTCGACGGCATAAACGCCTGCCGCGATAAATGCCGCGGCGGCGGCATAAGCGAAATTGGCCTTAATAAGATATACCGAACCCGCGCCCAGAAGCGCAAAATACGGCGAAACTCCCGCGTACCACACGCCTATCGCACAGCCCAAGCCGAACGGCGCTATGCCCTCAGCCGTTGTATAGACGGCGAGTATTGCCGCCGCAGCGCCCGACGCCAACGATGAAAGCACCATGCTGCCGCGAAGCAATGCAGTCATAGCCTCGCCTGCCGCCGCTCTTATGCGCTTTGCTCTTAATATCATCTGCTCCATAATAAAAAGCTCCTTTTTCTCATGCGTATTTTATAGAGCCAATAAAGCCCGCGATCGGTCGCTCCGAGGAAGTAAATTTTGAAGAAAAAGCGCTTTTTGGGACAAAACAAAAACTTCGGCAAAGATACCGAAGTTTTTATTGCAAATATAAAGCCGTGCACCCACCCTTCGACAATCAGCTCCCGAGCGGTAAACCGACAGGTGACTCCCGTCAGGCGACCCCGCGGCACACCAGCATTTCCGCTTAATGCTGCTTCCGTCAGGACCTGACATGGTTCACGGCGGCTGATTGCACAGGACCCGACGATCAACGCTCCTTATCGGCGCCTGCCTCGCAAGCGGAAGCCTCCGGGTGGGGATTAGACCCTGCTGCGGCGGATTGCAGGTACAAGGCACCGCCAACTCCCCGTTTAGCACGGCAGAAGGGATTATAGCATATTGGACAAGAATATGCAAGCGCTTTTTTTAATGGATCGAAAAAGCCGAAAATTCGGGCTTTTGTACTGCGCCGCAAGGTGTTATAATGGGAAAGAGTTCAGCTTTCAAGCGCCTCGAAGAAGGCGTCTATCTCCTCGAGGCTGTTAAAAGCCAAGCCCTCACGAAGCTTTTTAATAAGCTCCTGCGGCAGCGCATCGGTAACGACCGAAAGCTCCATCAGCCGCACCGGTGCAAATTCGTCCTCTGTGTACTGCTCTATATAAAGCTCCTCATACCCATAGCGCAGTACGTAATGCCTCGGGCAGTAAGCCTCGAGCTCACGCGAGAGTACGGCGCCTTCGTGCCCGAAGGACGCAACCTCCCAGCCCGAAAAACCTGCCGCAAGCTCATTGTAAGTTATGCCGGCGAGGTCATCTCTTTGGCTTTTTACGGTATGACCGCAGAGGGTACATTTGGTCAGAAGCTCTACGACAGCTCCGGGTGCAAGCTCCTCATCAAAAGGCGCGGCGGCGATAAGCCCATCCTCTTCAATGGGCGCGGCAGCGATAAAGCCATCCTCAGCGGAAGAAGGCGCTTCAAGAGCCATATTCGGCTGTTCGCTCTCGGGCTCTGCCGTTATGCTCATGGCGAGCAGCAGCGAAAACGCCGAGATGAATATCGCAAGATAGATATACAGATACTTTTTCATACTAAAAGTATCGACAAAAATCAAATTAAATTGCAGGAGATTTTATGGAAATCCGCTTGATGGGACCGTACGAATACGAGCTTTCAAAAAGGCTTTGGCTCAAATGCTTTCAAGACGACGGCAAGGAATTTGTCGATTATTACTATGCCGAAAGGACAAAGCCCGAATACGCCCTCGGCGCTTTTCCTGCCGGACAACCAGAACCTGTCGCAATGCTGCACATGCTCCCGATGCGTATGCGGTTCGGCGAGGAGCTGAAAGACGTTTGCTTTGTTGCCGGCGTCTGCACCGATCCTAAGCTCCGCAGGAGGGGATATTGCCGAGAGCTGTTTGAAGCGGCTTTTAAAATAATGGGGAAGAGGGGCTTTTCGGCTTCCGTGCTCCAACCCTTCGATACCGCATTTTATGAGCGCCTTGGATATAGGAGCTATGCTTACAGGCGCGTCTATACGCTGTCTGACGAATGTGCGAAATGTGTCGGACGAACGGACGAGAACGCTGTTCCGGAGCCACTCCTGCTGCTTTCGCAGTATAATTCGTTCATGTCGGGATATTCGGGCGGCTCTTTGCGTAGCGAGGAATATTTTTCAAAGCTCATTAGGGAATTCAGACTTCCGGGAGCACTGATTAAAACCACTCCGGAGGGCTGCTGCGCGGGGTATTTCGAGGGTGAACGCTTTACGGCATACGAGCTTTATTTCAATAAGGGCGCAAGAGGCGTGCTTCAAAACCTGCTTCCATCGTGCTCCGGCGGCGTGAGCTTCGCCCTGCCCTGCGATATGGATATAGCACCGCTCTTGGGAGATATCCCCGCCGAATGCATCATAAAAGCCGAGGACGAGCCCTTTTGCATGACAGCGCCCGTCAAGGAGGAGCTCCCCGCGTGCGAAGCTCCCGCTTACTGCATGGACAGGTATTGAGCGCTTTGCCGACCTGCCATCATATTTGTGCTTGACATTTGGCGCTTTGTGTTATAGTATTATTCGGTAATAATACGGCACTGCCGATATATGAAAGGTGAACTATTATGCTCAATTCCTTTGCGATAATACCCCTCGCATCTCAGCTCTCCTGCGCCGGCACGGGCGCTGCGGACGGCAGCTCCGCTTCCGGCGGCTGGACTTGGATAATCATGCTCGTCATGCTCGTTGTGATGATGGTCGTTATGATGATCCCTCAGCGCAAGCGTGATAAGAAGGTCAAGGAGATGCTCGCTTCCCTCAAGCAGGGCGACAGAGTACGCACCATTGGCGGTATTTACGGTACCGTTACCAACGTCAAGGACGACGTCGTTACCATCAGCACCGGTCCCGACAAGATCCGTCTCGTCATGGCAAGAGGCGCTATCGCTACCATCGAGGACGCTCCCGTTGAGACTACCATCGACGGCGAGGTAAAGGACGTTAAGTAAGCTGCATTTGGCTTTTGTTGTATTAAGCATTTATTTGAGACAAAGCTCACAGAAACAAGCATGGCGCAATTTTGAACGAGCCATGCTTGTTTTTTCTAACGGTATTGATTTAGCGAATTGCAAGTGATTTTACGGTCGCAAGCGACCGACCCCCCTCTTGGTTTTCGCTTTGCGAAAACCACTCCCCCCACCACGGGGGAAGCGCCGCTGACCCGCGGCAGCTCCCGTTGGTCGCGGCGAGCAAGCTCGCCAATCGTCTGCCGAAATTACTTGCGTTCGAGGACGACTGCTGCACGGAAGCTGCTTTTGCTCATTAATGCAACAACCCCTTTTGATAGCCTGTTTTTTACCCGACTCAATCCTGCATGTGAGCCTTATAATAATTCATCAGGTTGCCCTCAAGCAGTATCTCCTTCTCATCGGGGGTAAGACCCTTGATGTTGAGGGTGATATCGTGCACGCCGTCCTTGGCAATGACCTTGGCGGGGATGGTCTCAACGCCGTTTGCGACTGCCTCACGGACGCCGGGAACGAACACGAAGTCGCCGCTCTCATAGGGGAACTCCGCACCCTCGGGGAGGGTGAAGGGCAGAATGCCCCAGTTGATGCAGTTGGAGCGATAACGCTTGGTGGCGTACTCATAGCAGATGTTGGCAAAGCCGCCGAGAACACGCTGGCAGGAAGCCGCCTGCTCACGCGCGGAGCCGTCGCCGGGCTTGTTGGCAAATACGCAGGAGCCGAAGCCGGTATTGCCAATGAGCTCGTCGGCGTTGCCGACCTGCTCCAGCGCCTTCATTATCCTTTCGGGCTTTTTGCCGTCCCTGCGCTCGAAGTCCATCGCCATGACCTGCTTGCTGAGGCCGACGTACTCGGGCACTCTGCGGGAGAGCGCAAACTCGGCAAGGCGCAGCGGGTTGGAGCGGTAAGAGGAGGTCTCGCCGGAGGGGATCAGCTCGTCGGTGGTGGTGACGGGATCGCGAATTACGGCGTCAAGCTCCAAGAGCACGTTATCGGTGAGGGCGTACATTGCGGGCCAATCGGTGATGTTGGGCCCAAGCTTGAGCTCCACCTCGGGATGGGGATTGCCGAAGCCGTTGTAAACGCGCCTGTCATAGACGGACTTATCGAAGTGATACTCATAATGGGTATCGTCGAAGTCGATATCGGTAGCGGCGGTGATAACGCCGTGGTTCCTCGCGGTAGCGGCAATGGATCTTGCGTCCATCAGCGCAACGGTCGAGATCTGACCCTCGCCGGGCTTGGAGCCCTCGCGGTTCGGGAAGTTCCTCGTGGTGTGACGGAGGGAGAGACCGTTGTTGGCGGGCACGTCGCCTGCGCCGAAGCACGGGCCGCAGAAGCTCTGCTTTATAATGGTGCCGCTCTCCAAGAGCTTTTCGGTCATGCCGATCCTTGTGAGCTCAAGGGAGGTCGGAACGCTCGTGGGATATACGCTGAAGCCGAAGTAGCCGTCGCCGACGTCATGCCCGTCCATTATCTGGGCGGCGGCGACGCAGTTGTCAAACAGACCGCCGGAGCAGCCCGCGATGACGCCCTGGTCGGCATAGACCTTGCCGTCAACTACCTTGTCGGTCAGCTTAAGATGTACCTTGGAGCCGAACTTCTTCTCGGCGTCCGCCTCTACGCTCTTCAATATCTCGATGGGGTTCTCCAAGAACTCGTGGATGGTGTAAGCGTTGGAGGGATGGAAGGGCAGCGCGATCATGCTCTCGATCTTACTAAGGTCGAGCTCGATCATGCTGTCGTAATAGGCAACGCCCTTGGGGGCAAGACGCTCAAACGCCTCGGGCCTGCCGTGGATGCGGTAATACTTCTCGATCTCGTCGTCGGTCTCCCAGATGGAGGAGAGGCAGGTGGTCTCGGTGGTCATAACGTCGATGCCGTTGCGGAAATCGTAGGGCAGGCTTGCGATGCCGGGGCCGACGAACTCCATGACCTTGTTCTTGACAAAGCCGTTGGCAAAGGTCGCCTTAACGAGCGCAAGCGCAACGTCGTGCGGGCCGACGCCCTTCTTGGGCTTGCCGGTAACGTAAACCAGCACTACCTCGGGGGAGTTGACGTCCCATGTGTTCTTCAAAAGCTGCTTGACGAGCTCGGGGCCGCCCTCGCCCACACCCATGGTGCCGAGAGCGCCGTACCTTGTATGCGAGTCGGAGCCCAGTATCATGTTGCCGCAGGCAGCCATCGCCTCACGCGCATAGCTGTGGATTACGCTCTGATTGACGGGCACGTAGATGCCGCCGTACTTCTGCGCCGCGGAAAGACCGAAAACGTGGTCGTCCTCATTGATGGTGCCGCCGACTGCGCAAAGGCTGTTGTGGCAGTTGGTCATGGCATAAGGAATGGGGAACTGTTTAAGGCCCGAAGCCCTTGCAGTCTGAATGATGCCGACGTAGGTGATGTCGTGGCTCATCAGGCAGTCGAAGTGGATCTTCATCTTCTTCTCATCCTGAGAGCAGTTGTGCGCCCTGAGGATCTGATAGGCAATGGTGTTCTCCCTGCCCTGCTCGGGGGTGACGCCCTCATACTGCTTGCGGGGCTCACCGTCCACCAGATAAACGCCCTTTTCGTAAAGCTCTATCATGGTACGCTCCTTTTTGATGTTTTTGTTATCAAACCGAAATGGGCATTTCTGCCGCGCACACGCAGAAGCGCACGGGCATACCCGCACCATTACCGTTCACCCACAATGATACAATACATTTTTGTATATTTCAACAGTAAAAACGGAAAATCAGGAAATAATTTGCGGAAGAGCTGCACCGAAGGCGAAGTTGATGTGACAAGGGGACGGTTACTGTTGTCAGGCAAGAAACAAAGTCCCTATGAATTGAACAAATTGCCTGACAACGGAACCGTCCCCTTGTCATATCGTCGTCTTTTTCTGACAAAAGAACCGTCCCCTTGTCAGGTTTTTTCACGTCAATTGTTCCGATTTCCTTCACCCTATCATAGCGAGATACATCGCCGTGATATCCGCGAAGCCTGTTTCGCCGTCGCCGTTGAAATCGCCGTTGCCCGCAGGGGCGGGTTCACCGCCGATGAGCGCAAGGTACAGGAGCGAAACATCGTTGAACGAGATCTGCCCGTCGCAGTCGATATCGCCGGCAATGGCGGGCGTCCCGAAGCGGGCGGCAAATTCGCCGCCGAGCGCCGTGCAGTCGAGCTGCACTTCGGTCGATACGAGCAGACCCTCGCGGTACCAGCCCAAGAACGCCTCGTCTTTTTCAATGGCAATGAGCATCGCGCCGCGGCAGCCTACCGAGCCTTCGCCCTCCGCCCGCACCGATGTAAAGCCGGCTGCGGAGCCCTCGGCATCTATAAATCTCAGCGCCGCGTCGTCCTCTGCGGTGAGGCAGGCAAGCGACGTGCAGTCTGAAACTTCAATGCGCTCAACGCCGCATTTTGAGCAGTAGAGCGTCTCCAAAGCGGTGCAGCCGACGGCGCAAAAAGCGGTAAGATATGGCAGGTTCCACAACGCAGCCGAGCGCAGAGCGGCGCATCCCGAAAGGTCGAGCCCTCCCGCAAGCAGCTTCTTATCCCTTATCTCAACGGAAACGAGCCGGTATTCGCCCGATGCGTCGGGCTCCCAAATGAAGGAATAACAATCGCTTTCGGCATAGTCCTCATGCTCGGCGAAGGTCGATGGGGCTTCGGGGTCGTAGCCCGCGATAAGCACCTCGCCGTTCTTCTTGCCCTCCGCCGCGGAAGCCTGTTCGAGAAAATCGACGAGCGCCGCAAGGTCATTGGAGTTATAGGTATGCGCCTCCTCCGCTGCCGCCGGAACGGACGCAAGCAGCATCAGCCAGGCAAGAAGCAGCGCAATATATCCGCGTTTCATATTGACCTCCTGAAAAACCGCCGCGGGGGAAGACCCGCAGCGGAAAAAGCTCATTACATTTTAATAAGATACTGGTGTATGAACTCGTCTATCTCGCCGTCCATGACCGCTTGGATATTGCCCGTTTCGCAGCCGGTGCGGTGATCCTTTACCATGGTGTAGGGTTGGAAGACGTAGCTCCTTATCTGGCTGCCCCATTCTATCTTTTTGAGCTCGCCCTTGATATCCGCCATCTTCTCCATGCGCTCGCGCTCCTTGATCTCAACGAGCTTGCCCTTTAATATACGCATGGCGACTTCCTTATTCTGAAGCTGGCTCCTTTCGTTCTGGCACTGCACGACTATGCCGGTGGCAAAGTGCGTTATGCGGATCGCCGAGGAGACCTTGTTTACGTTCTGCCCGCCTGCGCCGCCGGAACGGTAGGTATCTATCCTGATGTCCTCGGGCTTTATCTCAACGGAAGTATCGTCCTCGGTCAGAATAGGCGTAACGTCGAGCGAAGCGAAAGAGGTGTGCCTCCTGCCCGATGAGTCGAACGGGCTTATCCTGACAAGGCGGTGTACGCCCTTCTCCGCCTTCAAATAGCCGTAGGCGTTCTCGCCCTGCACCTCAAAGGTGACGGATTTGATGCCGGCCTCCTCGCCGTCTAAAAGATCGAGCTCCTTTACCGTGTAGCCGTTCCGCTCACAGTAGCGCACGTACATGCGGTACAGCATCGAGACCCAGTCCTGCGCCTCGGTACCGCCCGCGCCCGCGTGCAGCGAAAGCACGGCATTGTAGCTGTCGTACGGGCCGGTCAGGAGCGCCGCGAGCTTAAAAGCCTCAACTTCGTCGGAAAGCGCCTTGTACTCCGTCGGCACCTCAGCCGCAAGCTCCTCGTCGTCCGCCTCCTCCGCCATATCCATGAGGGTCTCAAAATCCTCACATCTTGCGGTCAGCCTTGCGAATTTGTCGAGCTTGCCGCTGATGGACTTCATACGCTGGTTCACCTTGTTGGCGTTCTCAACGTCGTCCCAGAAGCCCTCCTTCGCCATTTCCTTTTCAAGTTCCTCTTTTTCAACCCTAAGCTCGTCGAGCTTAAAGGGATTCACCCGCCTGCTTGAGGGCAGCGAGCGTTGCCGCCAACTGCTGGCGGTATTCGTCCATGATAGTCATGTGTTCGCTTCCTTTCGTGTATTTAAAAATGTTATCGTTTTTAATGAAATCGCGGATGCTCCGCGGCGAAATCAAAGGCTTGCGCCTTTGGTGAAATCTTCGGACTTCATCCTCATGTGAAATCAAATCCACCCCTATCCGCCGCAGCGGATCTCACCTGCGGAGCAGATTTCACAGCCGAAGGCGATCTCACCCACCCGCAGGGTGGATTTAGCTGACCGAACCTGCGGTTCGGTCTACATCCTCTCCGGCGCCTCGACGCCGACAAGGTACAGACCCAGCTTTACGGCGATCCTCGTCGCTTCCGTTACGGCAAGGCGCGCCGCGGAAACGCCCTCCGCCTCGCCCATTATGCGGTTCTCAAAGTAGAACTTGTTGAAACAGGAGCATATCTCGATAACAGCTCTTGAAATGAGATACGGCTCATACTTTTCCGCTGCGAGCTTTATCGCTTTGGGCAGAGCGGCGAGCGCCTTTATAAGCGCCGCGGAGCTTTCGTTTTCAACAGCCGACCAGTCCGCCTTTTCGATATCATACTCCCCCGCCTTCCTCAAAACGGAGCAGCAGCGCGCGTGCGTGTACTGCGCGTAGGGCGCGGTCTCGCCCTCAAAGTTCAGCGCCTTATCCCATGAGAAGGTGAAATCCTTTATCCTTGAAGAATACAAAGGACCCCAGACAACAGCGCCTACGCCGACCTGCCGCGCGACCTCGTCCATATTGGGAAGGTCGGGAGACTTTTCCATCATTATGGCGCGGGTCTTTTCAATCGAAGAGCGGAGCACGTCCTCCAAATAAACGGCGTTGCCCTTCCTCGTGGAGAAGGTCCCCTCCAGCATTGAGATCATGCCGAAGTTGACGTGCACGCAGTCCTTCGCCCAATCGCAGCCCATGAGCTCCAGCACCTTGAACACCTGACGGAAATGCAGGTTCTGCTGATAGGCGACGACGTAAAGGTTTTTATAGAAGTCGTATGTGTTTTTGCGGTATATCGCGGCGGTGATGTCCCTCGTCGGATAGATAGTGCCGCCGTTGGATTTAAGTATAAGGCAGGGGGGCATATCGTATTCCGAAAGGTCGACTATCGTCATGCCGTTGTCAACGGTCGTAACGGCTTTATCCTGCAATTCCTTAATGACGGCAGGCATCTTGTCCTCATAGAACGCCTCGCCGTTGTAGCTGTCGAATTCGATGCCGAGCAGCTCATATACCCTCTGCGCCTCACGCAGGGTAAGCTCCTTAAACCACTCATAAAGCGCCCAATTCTCGGGATCGTGCAGCTCTATCGAGCGGAACGCCGCGCGCGCCTCGTCGTCAAGCGAAGGGTCGTTTTCCGCCTCCTGATGGAATTTGACGTACAGCTCGACGAGCTCCCTCATGGGGGACTCGGAATTCTCTATCTTGTCGTGATCGCCCCATTTTTTGTAGGCGACGAGCATCTTGCCAAACTGCGTGCCCCAGTCGCCAAGATGGTTTATCCTGACGGGATTGTACCCGAGGTGCGCGAATATACGCGAGAGCGAATGCCCCAGCACGGTAGTCGTTATGTGATGCACGCCGAAGGGCTTGCAGATGTTGATGGAGGAGAAGTCTATGCAGACGTTCCTGCCTTCGCCCTCGCAGCTTGCGCCGTAGCGCTCGCCCGCATTTATTATGCCGAGCACGGTATCCCTTGCGCCCGCGCTCCGGTCGAAGAAGAAATTGAGGTAGCCGCCCACGGCCTCAACCTTTATTACTCTCGGAATACCGCTCATCAATGGCAAAAGCTCCGAAGCTATCGCCGGCGGCGCCATGCGCTTTACCTTTGCCATGCGGAAGCAGGGCAGCGCAAGATCGCCCATTTCCCTGCTCTTGGGTACCTCGAACCAGCCCGCGCATTCATCCGCGGGTGCGCCGGAGTAGGCGGAGAGACGATCTAAAATGATGGGATCGACAGTCATCATATCAGCTCCTGTTTAAACTTATACTTTCATTCATACAATTATAGCATAAATATTTTTTGTTGCCAATACCATATTTATTTGCTATAATATAAGGTACTATGGATAATAATGTGCAAAACCGTGATGAGGAGCTCCGGCTTTTCACCGAGCAGGCGGCAAGCGCCCGCAGGGCGAGGGAGCAGCGACAGCAAAAGCGCAAAAAGGCGCGGCGCTTCAACACCGTGCTCTATTGTGTTGCCGGCGCGCTTTTTCTCACGGGAGTGTTTATTATTTTGAGGAGTGAGACGCTGCTGTTCACGAGGAACAGCGGCGATCCCCCGAGCGCGACCTTCCCGCCCGACGACAACGTGCTCATCAGCGTCGTCGACACCCCTGCTGCGACGGCCGTCCCTTCCGATGGGGCTGCAGCGGAGCCCGCTTCGCCCTCCCCCGTGCCGACTGCCGAGCCTTCCGCTCCCGTCAGCATTTTCTTCGAGGGGCATGATATAGTCTGCCGAGTTGAGCCGGTGGGCGCAGCCGATGACGGCACCATGGCTACCGTGCCGTCGCATAACGTCGTCGGCTGGTATATGTACGGCGCATGTCCCAACGGCGAGGGCAACTGCATCATAGCAGGGCACAACCGCTACGCAGGGCAGAAGGGCTCATTCTCGCTGCTGCATGACGGGCTCAAAACGGGCGAACGCGTCGGCGTAACGCTTGCCGACGGCAGCACGGTCTTCTACCGCGTGGTCTCTATCACTACCTACCTCTATAACGAGGTGCCGAATGAAGTGATGGACTTAGGCGGCGAGCGGCGGCTCACCCTCATCACCTGCCTCGGCGATTTCGATTACGACCTGCAAATGTCAAGGTCAAGGGTAGTCGCCGTGTGCGAACCGATAGGATAATGCGCAATTCGGAATTCGGAATTTGAAATTCTAATTAGCAGGGTAAGTTCGGGCACGGGTCTGACCGCACCTAACCCGTACAGGGCAGCAGTCTTCCCTGCTCCCATGAGAGTAGAACGCTTGAGCCGGGGCGAACGAGCCTTTGCTCGTGAGCCCATGAGCGAAGCGAGTCGCCCGGGTCAGGGCGCTTCCCCCTTGAGGGGGGAGTGGTTTGCAAAACGACGAATGGAGTTTGCAAACCAAGAGGGGTGGTCTTCCGCAAAGCGGAACATGATCCCCGCGATTGCCGACGTCGCTCGGAAAATGAAATCAACTCAATGCTTTGGTCGTCGTACCGAAGCTTCGATCGGCAGTAATGCCAATATTACAACTATCAATTATCCTTAGGAGGTAAATACTATGTCCGGACATTCCAAATGGGCAAACATCAAGAATAAGAAGGAAAAGACCGATAACGCGAGGGGCAAGATCTTCACCAAGATCGGTCGTGAGATAGCGATAGCCGTCAAGGAGGGCGGCGGCGATCCCGCCAACAACTCCAAGCTGCGCGACGTCATCGCCAAGGCGAAGGCGGCGAATATGCCCAATGACAACATATCAAGGTCCATCAAAAAGGCCGTCGGCGACGGCGCGGGCGTCAACTACGAGGAGGGCACCTATGAGGGCTACGGTCCCGGCGGCATCGCTCTTATAGTAGACGTCGTTACCGATAACCGCAACCGCACCGCAGCGGAGCTCAGGCATATATTCGATAAATACGGCAACGGCATGGGCAACAGCGGCTGCGTCAGCTATATGTTCGACAAGAAGGGGCAGATCATAATTGAGCGCACCTCCGACGTTGACGAGGACGAGCTCATGATGGCGGCGCTCGACGCCGGAGCAGAGGATTTCGTCCCCCAGGACGATTGCTTTGAGGTCTACACCGCTCCCTCAGATTATTACGCTGTCCGCGAGGCGCTTGAGGGCATGAACCTTTCCATCCTCGACGGCAGCATCGCCATGATCCCCCAGACCACCACCGAGATCACCGATCCCGAAATGGTCGCCAAAATAGAGCGCCTTCTTGATATGTTCGACGACGATGACGACGTCCAGAACGTCTACCATAACGCCATCCTCCCCGAGGAGGAGGAAGAGGACTGATACCGCTTCGCATTTACTAAAAGCCAGACAAGGGGGCTGCCGCTTTAAGCATTTAATTTGAGGCAAAGCTCATATAAACAAGCATGGCATAATTTTGAACGAGTTTCAAAAGCCCGGTGATTATAAAGAAAAAATCGGAGCAACTAAAACGACAGCACGGTTGATAACCTCGTATCAACCGTGCTGTACCGATTTGGTACACCTTCAGGGGCTCGAACCCTGGACACCCTGATTAAGAGTCAGGTGCTCTACCAACTGA
>CALEPU010000203.1 GCA_937913075.1 uncultured Clostridia bacterium | reverse complement strand
AATAAGCATTTTTAGCCGATTGTATTCACAGCCGCTGCCATTACACAACATATTGTGTCAAAAAGCGGCACGGACAAAATTTCAAAACGGTAATTATAAAATAGGTAGTACCTCTTTTATTCCTTGCGGCGTGCGGCGCGGTCGGTTATCAAAAGCCCTGCGAGCCCCAAAATAAACAGCGCTATGCTGATCCACTGCGAGGTGGAAAACAGCCCGTATATGCCGCGTATCTCGTCGCCGCGCAGGAACTCGATAAGGAAACGCTCTGCGGCGTAGATCATCATATAGACGAAGAGCGCGGTATAGCCGCGGCGCTGCCTGCGCGTGAACCAAAGCAGGAATATGAATACAAGAAGGTTTGCTCCGGACTCTATAAGCTGGGTGGGTATGACCCTGAGCGTTGGGTCAAGCCCCGATACCGAGTTGGGGAAGCAGACCCCGTACCACGCGTCGGTAACGGCGCCGTAGCAGCAGCCTGAGAAGAAGCACCCGAGCCTGCCTATTGCGTGAGCCAAGGGCAGCGTCGGCACTATCGCGTCGCAATAGTCCGCGAGCTTTATCTTGAATATCGCCGCGGCGATAAACGCCCCTGCGACGCCGCCTATCAGCCCGCCGTAGAACACGAGCCCGCTGTTCATAATGAAAGAGAACCCGTTTGAGCGCAGTCCGTCTATAATTTCCTCCCACGAATAGGTGACGAGGATGAACAAAAGCTTTGCTCCGACGATGCCCAAAACTATCGCAAACAGCGCAACGTTGATCAATGGGTCGACCGCCAGACCGCGCTTTTTTGCGCGCACGCAGCAGAGTATTATAGCCAGCGCCATCGCAAGCGACATGCACAGACCGTACATCGGGATCTGTATACCGAAAATTTCTATATAAGGCAGCATGGTGTCCTCCTTGCCGCAGCTTGCGGCTTATACGCAATAATAGCAAAAACGGAGGCAGAGGTCAAGAGAATGATTTGAAGCCGCTCGCTGCGGCTATTTCACATTGATTTCATATTTCGTTTGTTGCAATATGCCGAGCAATGTTTTATAATAAGAGTAAATTGGGCAGGTGTTTATCTGCTCCTAAGCTTGGAGGTCAAGGTGCAGGCAGCAGATAATACCGGCAAAGCGCGCCGCGGTCTGCCGCAGGCTGTTGAAGCCATGACGGCACGGCACGGGCTTTTGCCCGATGGCGGGGGAGTGCTCGTAGGGCTTTCCGGCGGGGCGGATTCCGTCGCGCTGCTGATGGCTTTAACGGAGCTTGCGCCGAAGCACGGCTGGCGTGTCTGCGCCGCACACTTCAACCACGGCATAAGGGGGGAGGCGGCGGACGGCGACGAGCGCTTCTGCCGTGACCTATGCGATAAGCTCGGCGTGGCTTTCTTTTGCGGGAGGGAGGATATCCCCGCAAAGGCCGCGGAGCTCGGCGTCTCAACGGAGACCGCGGGACGCATCCGCAGATACGATTTTTTACAGCGCACGGCAAAGGAAAACTCGCTTGACCGCATCGCCGTCGCGCATCACATGGACGACAACGCGGAGAGCGTGCTTATGCACGTACTGCGCGGCAGCGGGCTCGCGGGGCTCACGGGCATAAAGCCCGAGCGCGGCAATATAATACGCCCCCTGCTTGGCGTGCGCCGAAGCGAAATAGAGGCATACCTTCGCGCCCTTGGCGTCGATTACCGAACCGACGAAACCAATCTTGTGCCCGAAGGCACGAGGAACCTTTTGCGGCTGGAATTGATACCTTCCATCGAGCGCGGAATAAACTCCGCAGTCGTTCCGGCGCTCTGCTCCATGGCCGAGCTTTTGACCGCCGACGAGGAGTATCTTTTGAGCGAGGCGCGGCTGAGCTTGGAAGAGGCGAGGCGAGGCGAGGGCTACGACAGGGCATATCTTTCAAAGCTCCCGCAGCCGATAAGAACAAGGGCGATAAGGCTTGCGCTTTGCGAAGCAGGCGCCGCAGTCGATATAGAAAGAGTCCACGTTGAAGCGGTCGAGGCGCTGCTTAATGGCAGGACGGGCGCAAGGGCGGTGCTGCCGCACGCCGTCGCCATAGCCAGCTATGAGCTTGTGATGTTCCGCCCCGCGGGGGAGGAGGAAGCTGCCCCCGTATTTGAGACGGAGCTTGCGGGCGCCGGAGCTTATACCACGCCCTACGGCGTTTTCACCGCCGAATACGTTGAGGGCAATACCGTTTATAAGAGCGGGAGCACGGCGTATTTTGACGCGGACAAGCTTGTTCTTCCGCTTACTGTACGAACGAGGCGAGAGGGCGACAGGTTCCGTCCGGTAGGAGCGCCGGGCGGCAGGAAGCTCAAGGAGGTCTTTATAGACCGCAAGCTCCCGCGCGAGCGGCGCGACAGGCTGCCGCTTATCGCAAAGGAGGCGGAAGTGCTTTTCATCCCCGGCGTCGGCATAGCGGATACCGTAAAGGCGGATGATAACACAAGGCGCATGCTCGTCATTAAATATAATGAAGAAAATCCGGACGACGACCGATGATCAACGCATTACGCGTTAACGTAAATAATTAAACTGTGGGGAGGTTTTAACTATGGCATTCAACAAAACGGGGCTTGAGAACGACGTCGGCTATGTACTCCTGAGCGAGACCCAGATAAGGCAGCGCGTGCAGGAGCTCGACATGCAGATCACAAGAGATTACGAGGGCAAGAACCCGCTGCTCGTCTGTGTTTTGAAGGGCGCGGTCAACTTCTATTCCGATCTGTGCCGTAACATTGCCGACTATATGGAGATGGATTTTATTGCTATCTCCTCCTACGGCAACGAGATGAAGCACTCCGGCATAGTGCGTCTTATCAAGGATATCGACAAGAGCATCACCGGACGCCACGTTATCATAGTTGAGGACATAATGGACTCCGGTCTGACGCTCAACTATATGACCAACCTTTTGAAGACCCGCAATCCCGCCTCGCTCAAAACCGTGTGCCTGCTTGACAAGCCGGAGCGGAGGGAATGCGCTATAACGCCCGATTATGTAGGCTTCGTGATACCCGACGAGTTTGTCGTCGGCTATGGGCTCGACTATGCCGGCACCTACCGCAACCTGCCCTATATCGGTGTTTTGAAGCCCGAGGTATACACCGATGCCGAGTGATAAGATAAACGGAGCGGTGCTTTTGACAGGAGGCGCGGGCTATATCGGCTCGCATACCGCGGTCGAGCTGATGCGTGCCGGCTACAGGGTAGTCATTGCGGATGACCTTCGCAACTCCAACCCTGCCGTTATCAGGCGCATAGCGGAGCTCGGCGGCGAGGAGCCTGCGTTCTACCGCATCGACGTTTGCGATACCGAGGCGCTTTCCCGCGTCTTCGACAGGCACGGGATTGACTCCGTTATACATTTCGCGGGGCTTAAATGCGTGCCGGAGTCCGTTAAGGATCCCGTCGCCTATTACAGAAACAATCTTGACGCGACCCTCTCGCTGTTGGAGTGCATGGCGGAGCACAACGTCAAGCGCGTGGTGTTCAGCTCCTCCGCCACGGTCTACGGCGACCCTGCCGAGGTGCCTCTGCGCGAGGATATGCCCGTCGGCGCCTGCACTAATCCCTATGGCATGACAAAATACATGTCGGAGCTCATCATAAGGGATGCATGCCGCGCCGATGAAAAACTGAGCGCGGTGCTGCTGAGATACTTCAACCCCATCGGCGCGGACGAGAGCGGCAGGATAGGGGAGGACCCGTTCGGCGTTCCCAATAACCTTCTGCCGTACATTGCACAGGTTGCGGTCGGAAGAAGGGAAAAGCTCTTCGTCAACGGCAACGATTATCCCACGCCCGACGGCACCGGCGTGCGCGATTACATCCACGTGACCGATCTTGCCAAGGGGCATATCGCCGCCATAGAGTATGCGGCGGGCGTATGCGGCTGCGAGGCGATAAACCTCGGCACGGGGCGCGGCAGCAGCGTTATGGAGGTGCTCCGAGCCTTTGAGGCTGCCTGCGGGCATGATATTCCCTATGAGATAGCTCCGCGCAGAGCGGGCGACGTTGCGGTCTGCTACGCCGATCCGGAGAAGGCGGCAAGGCTCCTGCACTGGCACGCCGAAAAGGATCTTGCGGATATGTGCCGCGATACCTGGCGCTGGCAGAGCCGCAATCCCAAAGGATATTCCGATTAACGAGGTAACAGGATGAAGACCAAAAAGCGCCTTTCGACGCCAAAAAAGATAATAGTCGGCGTGCTCTGCGTGATTATCGCCCTGATACTCTTCGTGGGCGGCTTCACGCTGACAAAGCTCTATGCCATGGGGCGCGGGCATATCAGAACCGTCGAAAACCCCAAGATCGTCGAGGCGGAGACCACGCCGGAGCCTGGCATCAGGATAATCGAGGGCGACGAAAACGTCGACTTTTCGCAGGATTACGACACGCCCATCAACTCCGAGGACATCTATTCCGATCCCATCTATGCCGAGAACCAGATCGATCCGGACGTTATCAACATACTGCTTATGGGAGACGACGGGCGTGACGAGCGTGATTCGGGCAGGTCGGACGTCATGATGATACTTTCCTACAATCAGCGGCTCAACACCGTCAAGATGGTATCGCTGCTGCGCGATACATGGATCTACATTCCGGGCCGCACCACTTGGAACCGCATAAACACCGCTTACCGCTTCGGCGGCGTAGGCCTTGCCATCAATACCATAAACACCAACTTCGATATGGACTTACAGTATTATATGCTCGTCCATTTTGAGGATATCGTGGGTATAACGGATACGGTAGGCGGCATCGACATTGAGCTTACTGAGCGTGAGGTCGAGTACATCAACGTACACAGCGGCAGCACGAACCTCCTTGCGGAGGGCTCCGGAGTGAGGCATCTTGACGGCTTGCAGGCGTTCTGCCACTGCCGCAACAGGAGCCTCGGCAACGGCGACTGGTCCCGTACCGAGCGTCAGCGCACCGTAATGATGGCGTTCTACGATCGCGCCAAGCAGGAGCGCGACGCTACCTCGCTCACCTCGCTCATGTACTCGCTTATGGGCTACGTTGAAACGAACATGTCCCCGTGGCAGATGATCTCCCTCGGCACCAGCATAGTCTTCGGCGAGCATTCGGGTCTGCCGCAGACGGCGGCTCTGCCCTTCAAGGGCACTTGGAGCTACGCGTACGAGGGAGCAATGGCTGTCATCCATATCGACATAGAAAAGAACAAGACCGCGCTTCACGAGTTTATATTCGGCACTGCGGAGTGATATAATACTATCAAGGTCAAGGCATCGGAGGCGAGAACAATGTTTTTGCGCAGCGAGCGTAAGAAGGCGCTTTTGGTAGTCAACGCCAGGGCGGGCAGCGCAAGAGGGGAGAGCATAATCGCCCCCTGCGTGACTGCACTTTCGGAGGCGGGGTGGGAGCCTACGGTCTTCACCACCACCTGCCGCAGCGACGCCACGCAGATAGCGGCGGATTACGGCGCGGATGCGAAGCTCCTTGTATGCAGCGGCGGCGACGGCACTATGAACGAGGTCATTCGCGGGCTCATGATGCTGGATCGTGAGCAGCGCCCGACGGTAGGCTACATACCCCTCGGCTCGACCAATGATTTTGCCGTGGCGCTGCATCTGCCCAAGAGGATCGACCAGATGATAGACGCCGCCGTCAACGGAGTCCCCATTGACATAGACGTCGGCTGCTTCAACGGGAGGCACTACGCCTATCTTGCCTCCTTCGGCGCATTTACCGATATGAGCTACTCCACTCCACAGGAGGTCAAGAATGCTCTCGGCTTTCTCGCGTACCTCGGCAGCGGCGTCAATTCGCTCGCAAACATACACCCAATGCACGTGACGGTCAGAGTGGAAGGCACGCTGATAGACGACGAGTTTGCCTTCGGCGCTGTCAGCAACACCTCGAGCGTCGCGGGATTAATAAACTACAAGAACGCTGCGATAGACCTGAACGACGGGCTTTTCGAGGTCATATTCATCAAGTATCCTCAGAATCCTATTGAGATAGGCCGCATAGCCCACGCCATAACCGCCGGGGATTTTGAGAGCGAGCTCGTCACGCATTTCCGCTGCTCGGAGCTCAGCATAGCATTCGACGATCCCGTGCCTTGGATACTCGACGGCGAGTACGTCGACGCAGGGCATGAGATCAACATCAAGAACATTCATTCCGCAGTAAAGATCATGGTCCCGAGGCTCGATCTTTCGGCTGTGATCTGAGCTCTTAAAGCTCCGTCCCAACGGGATGTTCAAAAAGGTGAGTTCGAAACCATCCTCACCCGCGGGCGTCGCCCGCAAACAAAAAAACTAAGGAGAACAAAAGAATATGAGTTACAACAAAAAGGGCGTTTATTACATCGCCCGGGGCGCTTTGATCGCCGCGCTTTACGTCGTGCTGACCTATATCAGCGCCGCAGTAGGTCTTTCCGGGCAGAACCTGATACAGTTCAGGCTCTCGGAAGTTCTGACGGTACTGCCTTACTTCACCTCAGCGGCGATACCCGGACTGTCCGTCGGCTGCCTTATTTCCAACCTCGTGACGGGCTGCGCCCCGTGGGACGTGGTATTCGGGACACTTGCCACTGTGACAGGCGCCTTCGGCACATGGCTCCTGCGCAAATACCGTTGGGCCGCGCCGGTTCCGCCCATACTCGCAAACACGCTCATAGTCCCCTTCGTCGTCTATTATTGCTACGGGCTCGATGAGACCCTTGCCGCATACCCCACGGGTATGGCGCTGCTCATCACCGCCGCCTGCGTGTTCGTCGGAGAATTCGTCTGCTGCGGCATACTCGGTACGCTTTTGCAGACGGTGCTTATAAAAAATCCCCGTCTGTTCGGCAAAAGAGAGTCCAAGAAGCAGTAAAATATATTTTTGAGCACGTACTCATCCAAGACGCGCAGCCGCGAAACACACGGCTGCGTGTACTTTGAAAAATATATTTGAACATTTCTCAAATACCCCTTGCAATCAAGACTAAAATATGTATAATATTGTACGTTGCGCAATGTGCGGCTTTGATGCCTGCTTGCCCGCAGCCTGTGTCAGCGGTCAAGCTAAAGTCTATCGGCGCTGCAACAACGATCTTCCCCATGGGAGATTGCCGGTCGCCGGCCGGGTAACTTTTGTGGGGAGTGTGCCTGTGTATATGGCGGATGGCTCCGTCATGTGATCATGGGCGGGGCGGTCAGCCCCCGTTAAGCTTTCCCAGTGGAAACACACGGGCGGGTGTACTGCCGTGAGCGGTGAAAGCGGCGCGTTTGACCGATGGATGCCTTGCGGGGTTTCGGTCTTGCAAGGATATCGTACGGCAATAACGCAAAGTGATACGCTCTCCATTATTACGCACGCGGCGATTCCGCGTAAAATTCGGAAGGAGTATTTATGGCAAACAACAGGATCCGCATTAAGCTCAAGGCCTATGAGTGCGAGCTCATCGACAAGAGCGCAGAGAAGATCGTCGACACGGCCAGGCGGACGGGCGCAAGGGTTTCCGGCCCCATCCCTCTTCCCACCGAGAAGGAGATCATTACGATCCTCCGTGCGACACACAAGTACAAGGACTCCAGAGAACAGTTCGAGATGCGCACCCACAAGCGCCTGATCGACATCATCCAGCCCTCCGCCAAGACGGTTGACGCGCTGATGAAGCTCGATCTGCCCGCCGGCGTCGACATCGAGATCAAGCTCTGATTAAAGAGGTGCTACGATGAAACAGGCAATATTGGGTAAAAAGATCGGTATGACCCAGGTGTTCTGTGAGGATGGAACGATGATCCCCGTGACCGTCGTGCTCGCAGGTCCCTGCCCCGTCACCCAGATAAAGACAGTCGATCACGACGGTTACGACGCAGTTCAGATGGCGTTCGAGCCCGTTCGTGAAAAGCTCATCACCAAGCCCGAGATGGGTCACCTGAAGAAGGCGGGTGTTGAGGCTCACCGCTACGTTAAGGAGTTCCGCCTTGACGATTGCAGCCAGTACGGCGTCGGCTCCGTCATTAAGGCGGACGTCTTCAACAAGGGCGAGCACGTCGACGTTACCGGCACTTCCAAGGGCAAGGGCTTCGAGGGCAACATCAAGCGTTGGAATCAGGCCCGCGGCCGCAAGACCCACGGCTCTCACTCCTACCGTGTTGCCGGCTCCATGGGCGCCTGCACCTATCCCGGTGAGGTCTTCAAGACCAAGCATCTTCCCGGCCACATGGGCAGGGAGCGCATCACCGTTCAGAACCTTGAGGTCGTCCGTGCCGATGCAGACAGGAACCTCCTGCTCATCAAGGGCGCCATCCCCGGCGCCAACGGCGGTCTGGTACTCGTTAAGAGCACCATCAAGTAAGGGAGGACAGTAAACTATGCCTAATGTAAAGCTGTACAACATAAAGGGCGAAGTTATCGGCAGCATCGAGCTCGCCGAGACGGTCTTCGGAGCCGAAGTCAACGCCCCCGCAATGCATTCCTACGTAGTAGCTTACCTGGCCAACCAGCGCCAGGGCACCCAGAGCGCGAAGACCCGTGCCGAGGTCTCCGGCGGCGGCAAGAAGCCTTGGCGCCAGAAGGGCACCGGCCGCGCACGTCAGGGCTCCACAAGGTCTCCCCAGTGGACCCACGGCGGCGTAGTATTCGCCCCCAAGCCCCGCGATTATCGCCTCTCCCTCAACAAGAAGCTCAAGAGGGTAGCGCTCGTTTCCGCTCTGTCCTCCAAGGCTGCCGAGGAGAAGATAATCGTCGTCGACGCTATCGACCTCAAGGACGGCAAGACCCGTGAGATGGCTGCCGCGCTGAAGGCGCTCAACGCCAACAAGGCGCTCGTCGTTCTCGCCGATAACGATGAGAAGACCGTTCGCGCCACCCGCAACATCGAGGGCGTGGAGATCTCCTTCGTGGGCACACTCAACACCTATGAAATTCTCAAGCACGACACCCTCGTCATCACCAAGGGCGCCGTTGAGAAGGTCGAGGAGGTATACGCATGAATTACCACGATATAATCATCCGCCCCGTTCTCACCGAGAAGAGCTATGATATGATAGGCGGCAAGACCTACACCTTCATAGTTGACAAGAGGGCTAACAAGACCGAGGTCAAGCAGGCTGTTGAGGCCGTGTTTGACGGCGTCGAGGTCGAGAGGGTCAACATCGTCAATCACCTCGGCAAAGTTAAGAGGCAGGGCCGCTTTGAGGGTCGCCGTGCTTCCACCAAGAAGGCGTACGTCACGTTGAAGGAGAGCTCCAAGGGTATCGAGTTCTTCGACAGCATGCAGTAAGGAGGAGTTCAAATGGCTATTAGGAAAATAAAGCCCACGACCCCCGGTCAGCGTTTTATGACGGTCTCGATGTTCAGCGAGGTCACCTGCAATAAGCCGGAGCGTTCCCTCATCGAGGCTAAGAAGCGCACCGGCGGCCGCAACAACCGCGGCCGTATCACCACCCGCCACATCGGCGGCGGCGGCAGGGTCTACTACCGTATAATCGACTTCAAGCGCAACAAGGACAACGTCCCCGCTAAGGTCGCCACCATCGAGTACGATCCCAACCGTTCCGCTTACATCGCTCTGCTGCACTATGCAGACGGCGAGAAGCGTTACATGATAGCTCCCTTCGGTCTTAACGTTGGCGACACCGTTATCTCCGGCGAGGGCGCCGATATCAAGGTCGGCAATGCTATCCCCCTCCGCAATATCCCCGTTGGCACGATGATCCACTGCATCGAGCTGCTCCCCGGCAAGGGCGCTCAGCTCGTCAGGTCCGCAGGCAACGCCGCTCAGCTCATGGCGAAGGAGGGCAAGTACGCTCAGGTTCGTCTTCCCAGCGGCGAGGTCAGGCTCATCCCCCTCGGCTGCAAGGCAACGATAGGCCAGGTCGGCAACATTGATTACGCGAACATAATGCTCGGTAAGGCCGGCCGCAAGCGCCATATGGGCGTCCGTCCCACCGTCCGCGGTTCCGTCATGAACCCGAACGACCACCCCCATGGCGGTGGTGAGGGCAAGAGCCCCATCGGTCGTCCCGGTCCCGTTACCCCCTGGGGTAAGCCCGCTCTCGGTCACAAGACCCGCAAGACCAAGAACATCAATGATAAGTACATCGTACGCCGCAGGGACGGCAAGTAATTTGAGGGAGGAGTTAACAGCATGAGTAGGTCAGTCAAGAAAGGCCCGTTTGTCAGCGAAAGGCTTCTTGCCAAAATTCAGGATATGAACAATACCGGCAAGAAGACCGTCATCAAGACCTGGTCCAGAGCGTCCACCATCTTCCCCGATATGGTCGGTCACACCATTGCCGTTCACGACGGAAAGAAGCATGTCCCCGTATACATCACCGAGGATATGGTCGGTCACAAGCTGGGTGAGTTCGCCCCCACCCGCACCTTCCGCGGCCACCGTGGCAGCGAAAAGGGCTCTAAGGCGAAATAATATAGGAGGAAGCGAGATTTATGGCAACAAGGTCAAGAGAAAAAGCGGCAATGCGTCGTGAGAACGCCGAAAAGCGTCCCCATGCCACCGCAAGGTACATCCGTATTTCCTCCCGCAAAGTCAAGGTCGTCATCGACCTGATCCGCGGCAAGTCCGTTGATGAGGCGGAGGCAATCCTCCTCTACACCCCCAAGGCAGCAGCAGAGCCCGTCTTAAAGCTCCTCCGCAGCGCTATCGCCAACGCGGAGAACAACCTCGAGCTCAGCCGCGACAACCTCTACGTCGCAGAGATATATGCCAACCAGGGCCCGACGCTCAAGCGTTATCGCCCCAGGGCAAGGGGTTCCGCCTTCCACATCAGGAAGCGCACCAGCCACATCACTGTCATTCTGGACGAGAAGGAGTAAGCTATGGGTCAGAAAGTTAATCCTAATGGTTTCCGCGTAGGTGTTATCAGGAGCTGGAATACACATTGGTATGCCAACAAGAAGAATTTCTCCGATTACCTTATCGAGGATAACAACATCCGCAAGTTCCTCAAAAAGAAGTACTATGAGGCTGCGATCTCCAAGATCGAGATAGAGCGCGCTGCCGATAAGGCGACCGTCAGCATCTACACCGCACGTCCCGGTATGCTCATCGGCAAGGGCGGCGTCGGCGTTGAGGCTATAAAGGCGGAGCTCGCCAACCTCATCAAGCGTCCCGTCAACGTCAACATCATGGAGATCCGCAATCCCGACGCCTGCGCTCAGCTCGTTGCCGAGAACATCGCAGCCGCGCTCGAGAAGCGTACTTCCTTCCGCCGTGCTATGAAGCAGGCGATGGGCCGCGCTATGAAGGCGGGCGCGAAGGGTATCAAGATCACCTGCGCAGGTCGTCTCGGCGGCGCCGAGATAGCAAGGAGTGAGGATGTTCACGACGGTTCCATTCCCCGTCAGACCATCCGTGCGGACATCGAATACGGCCTTGCCGAAGCAGCTACCACTTACGGTCGCATCGGCGTTAAGGTTTGGATCTACAAGGGCGAGGTCCTCGGCAAGAGGAACAACGCCAAGAAAGCGTAAGGAGGCGAATTTACCATGTTGATGCCTAAGAGAGTAAAGCGCAGGAGAGTCCATCGCGGACGCATGAAGGGTCGTGCCCTGCGCGGTAACCAGATCACCTACGGTGAATTCGGTCTCGTCGCGCTGGAGCCCGCATGGGTCACCAGCAACCAGATCGAGGCAGCGCGTGTCGCGATGACACGTTTCATCAAGCGTAACGGTCAGGTTTGGGTCAAGATATTCCCCGATAAGCCCGTTACCGAAAAGCCCGCCGAGACCCGAATGGGCTCCGGTAAGGGCTCTCCCGAGTATTGGGTAGCCGTTGTTAAGCCCGGTCGCGTTATGTTCGAGATTGCCGGCGCCGACGAGGCAACGATGCGCGAAGCGCTTCGTCTTGCTATCCACAAGCTGCCCCTCAAGTGCAAGATAGTAAAAAAGGTGGAGGTAGAGTCCAATGAAGACTAAGGAATTCCAGAAGCTTCGTGAGCTTTCCGTCGAGGAGCTTCGGGCCCGTGAGCAGGAGCTCAAGGTCGAGCTTTTCAATCTCCGCTTCCAGCAGGCGACCGGTCAGCTTGCAAACCCCATGCGTTTGGGCGAGTGCAAGCGTGACATCGCAAGGGTCAAGACCGTTCTCAATGAGCGCGCCAACTAATGAGGGAGGTAACAACTATGGAAAACAATGAAACCCTCGTAAGAGGCTATCGTAAGACCCGTACCGGTATCGTTGTCAGCGATAAGATGGATAAGACCGTAGTAGTCGAGGTCAGGACCAAGGTCCGTCATCCCCTTTACGGCAAGATGGTCAACAAGACCACCAAGTTCAAGGCTCATGACGAGAATAATGACTGCGGCATCGGCGATACCGTCCGTATAATGGAGACCCGCCCGCTTTCCAAGGATAAGCGTTGGCGTGTCGTCGAGATCATCGAACGGGCGAAGTAAGCTTTGGAGGTAAGATGATATGATACAGCCACAGACTAGGTTAAAGGTAGCCGATAACTCCGGCGCCAAGGAGATAATGTGTATCCGCGTGCTCGGCGGCTCCAAGCGTAAGTTCGCCAGCATCGGCGATGTGATCGTCGCCTCCGTTAAGACTGCCACCCCCGGCGGCGCCGTCAAGAAGAAGGACGTCGTAAAGGCAGTCGTAGTCCGCACCGTTACCGGCGTGCAGCGTGAGGATGGCAGCCACATCCGCTTCGACGACAATGCGGCAGTCATTATCAACGATCAGAAGCAGCCCCGCGGCACCCGTATTTTCGGGCCGGTAGCCAGGGAGCTGCGTGAGAAGGACTACATGAAGATAGTCTCCCTCGCTCCCGAGGTACTGTAAGGAGGATAGGATTTATGAACATTAAAAAAGGCGACAACGTAATGGTCATCGCCGGCAACAACGTCAAGGACGTTGGCCGCACCGGTAAGGTACTCGCCGTTTTCCCCGATAAGCAGCGTGTGCTCGTTCAGGGTCGTGCAATGGTCATCCGCCATACAAAGCCCCGTCAGCAGGGTGAGCAGGGCGGCAGGATCGAAAAGGAAGGCAGCATCCATGTCAGCAACCTGATGCTCGTCTGCCCCTCCTGCAAAAAGCCCACCCGTGTCGGTCATGCCTTTGTTGAGGGCAAGGACGGCATCAAGAAGGTCCGCGTTTGCAAAAAGTGCGGCAAGAACATTGACTAACGGAGGTAAGGCATAATGGCTAAGAAAGAACAGGCTCAGGCCCCCGCCAAGAAGAAGAAGGGCCAGCAGGAAGCTGCCGCTTTCACAGAACCCGCCCGCCTCAGGGTCAAGTATCGTGAGGAAGTTGTCCCCGCTATGCAGGAGAAGTTCAACTACGCCAACCCCATGATGATCCCCCGCTTGGAGAAGATCGTCCTCAATATGGGCCTTGGCTCCGATAAGGATAACCCCAAGGGCATTGACGCCGCTGTTGAGCAGCTCTCCCAGATCGCCGGTCAGAAGCCCATCATCACCAAGGCCAAGAAGTCCGTTGCAAACTTCAAGGTCCGTCAGGGCATGAACATCGGCGCAAAGGTCACCCTCCGCGGCGACCGCATGTACTATTTCATGGATAAGCTCATGAACATCGTTCTGCCCCGCGTGCGTGACTTCCGCGGCGTTAACGATACCAGCTTTGACGGTCGCGGCAACTATGCCATGGGCGTTAAAGAGCAGCTCATATTCCCTGAGATAAACTATGATGATGTTGACAAGGTTCGCGGCATGGATATCGTATTCGTTACCAGCGCCAACACCGACGAAGAGGCAAAGGAGCTTTTGAGGCTCTTCGGTATGCCCTTCTCCAACATCAACGCCTGATAGGAGGATACTTTTAATGGCTAAGTTATCAATGAAGCTCAAGCAGCAGCGCACCCCCAAGTATTCCACTCGGGCGTACACCCGCTGCCGTATCTGCGGCCGCCCCCATTCCGTTCTCAGGAAGTACGGCATCTGCCGTGTATGCTTCCGTGAGCTCGCTTATAAGGGCGAGATCCCCGGCGTCCGCAAGGCAAGCTGGTAATCTTTGTAAGGAGGAAAATACAATGCTGATTACAGATCCCATTGCCGATATGCTTACAAGAATCAGGAATGCCCTGGTTGCAAAGCACGATTCCGTCGATGTGCCCGCCTCCAACATGAAGCTCGCCATCGCCGAGATACTCCTTAACGAAGGCTACATCAAGTCCTACACCGTCAGCGACGAGGGCGTCGAGAAGATGATGAACATCGTCTTGAAGTACGGCCCCAACCGCCAGCGTGTTATCACGGGTCTCAAGCGCGTTTCCAAGCCCGGTCTGCGCGTTTATGCCCGCAAGGATAAGCTGCCCAAGGTACTCAACGGCCTCGGCATCGCCATCATCTCCACCTCCCGCGGTATCATGACTGACCGCGAGGCGAGGAAGCAGGGCGTTGGCGGCGAGGTACTTGCGTACATCTGGTAAGCCCCCATTACTACAACAAATCCAACGGAGGTAAAAAATGTCTCGAATCGGAAAACATCCGATAACCGTACCCAACGGAGTGAAAATCACGGTCGAGAACAATGTCGTGACCGTAAAGGGTCCTAAGGGTCAGCTTTCGGAAAAGATCTCTCCCCGTATGAAGATCACGGAGGAGGACGGCACACTCAAGGTCGAAAGACCCACTGACGAGAAGGAAGATCGCGCTGTACACGGTCTTACCCGTACCCTTATCAACAACATGGTCATCGGCGTTACAAGCGGCTTTGAGAAGAAGCTTGAGATCGAAGGTACCGGTTACAAGGCCGCAAAGAGCGGCAACAAGCTCGTCCTCACAGTCGGTTATTCCCACAACGTAGAGTTCGAGGAGAAGGACGGCATCACATTTGACGTTCCCGCTCCCAACAGGATCACCGTCATGGGCATCAGCAAGCAGAAGGTCGGTCAGATAGCCGCCAACGTGCGCGAGGTACGCCCGCCCGAGCCTTACAAGGGCAAGGGTATCCGCTATGCCGGTGAGTTCGTCCGCCGCAAGGAAGGCAAGACGGGTAAGTAATTCAGGAGGGTAGAATATGATTAGCAAGATCGATAAAAATGCAGTTCGCGTTGCGCGTCATAACCGCCAGCGTCATTACATGCACGGTACCCCCGAAAGACCCCGTCTGAATGTGTACCGCAGCCTCAAGCACATCTATGCTCAGGTCATCGACGACGTAGCCGGCGTGACGTTAGCCGCCGCTTCCACCGTTGAGGCTGACATAGCCGCTCAGCTTGAAGGCAAGAACAAGAAGCAGGCTGCCGAGCTCGTCGGTGAGACCGTTGCCAAGCGCGCCAAGGATAAGGGCGTTGAGAAGGTCGTATTCGACCGCGGCGGTTATCTCTACACCGGTCGTGTCGAGGCACTGGCAAACGGCGCCCGTAAGGGTGGTCTGGATTTCTAAGGAGGTTTCAAAATGCAGCAGAAGCGTAATTTCACTCCGGAAGTCCCGGAATTTCAGGAGCGTCTCGTCTCCGTCAACCGTGTTGCCAAGGTCGTTAAGGGTGGTCGTACCTTCCGCTTCTCCGCTCTCATCGTTATCGGCGATGAAAAGGGCAGGGTAGGCGTAGGTATGGGTAAGGCCGCCGAGATCCCCGAGGCTGTCCGCAAGGGCGTCGAGGATGCTAAGCGCCATATCATCAACGTCCCCATCGTGGGCACCACCATTCCCCATTCCGTAGAGGGCAAGTTCTCCAAGGGTCACGTCCGTATGCTCCCCGCTGAGGAAGGTACCGGTGTTATCGCCGGCGGTCCCGTCCGTGCCGTCCTTGAGATGGCCGGTATTAAGGACATCCGCACCAAGAGCTACGGCTCCAACAACCCCGCAAACTGCGTTAAGGCCACCATTGACGGCTTGAAGCAGCTCAGGACTGCTGAGGAGATCGCAAAGCTCCGCGGCAAGACCGTTGCGGAGATCACCGAGTAATAGGGGGATAAAGCAATGGCAAACCTTAAAATAACACTCGTCCGCAGCACCATCGGTGCCCTCAAGGATCAGCAGGCGACGGTAAAGGCTCTGGGTCTGCACAAGATGCACTCCACCGTTATCAAGCCCGACAATCCCTGCATCCGCGGCATGATTTTCAAAGTAAAGCACCTTGTCAAGGTGGAAGAAGCTTAATTGGAGGTGCAAGATGAATCTTCACGAGTTACAGCCCGTTGAGGGCTCCAAGACCGCCAAGAGGCGCGTCGGCCGCGGCACCGGTTCCGGTATAGGCAAGACCTCCGGTTACGGTCATAAGGGTCAGAAGGCGCGTTCCGGCAGCAAGAAGAACGGCTTCGAGGGCGGCCAGATGCCCCTTCCCCGCCGTCTTCCGAAGCGCGGTTTCTACAACAACTTTGCTAAGGAGTATACGGTTATCAACATCGAGGTACTCGAGCAGTTTGATAACGGCACCGAGATAACCGCCGAAAGCCTTTATGAGGCGGGCGTTATCCGTAAGATAGAGAAGGACGGACTCAAGGTTCTGGGTCGCGGCAAGCTTACTAAGAAGCTGGCTGTAAAGGCAGCAAAGGTTTCCGAATCAGCCCGTAATGCTATCGTTGCCGCGGGCGGAACTGTTGAGGTGGAGTAATGTTTAAGACGTTCATCAACGCATGGAAGGTCAAGGACATCCGCACAAAGATGCTTTTCACCCTCCTGCTCATCGTTGTTTACCGCTTCGGTTCGTTCATTCCCATTCCCGGCGTCAACGCCGCAGTGATGGCGCAGAACATACAGAACTATGATCTGCTCGGCTTCCTCAATCTGTTCAGCGGCGGCTCTCTCAGCCAGTTCTCGCTGTTCGCAATGGGTATCAGCCCCTACATCACAGGCTCCATTATCGTGCAGCTTCTGACTATCGCCATCCCCGCGCTGGAGCGTCTTTCCAAGGAGGATGACGGCAGGCAGAAGATCGAGAGGATCACCCGTTACGTCGGTATCGGTCTGGCAGCTATCCAGTCCATCAGTATCATCGTTACGCTCACCAACGTCACCTCGGTCGATATCCTCAAGAAGCTCAACTTCTTCGGCGTTGAGAGCACGATCTACACCTACATCACCATCGGCATCTGCGCCACAGCCGGTACCGCATTCCTTATGTGGATGGGCGAGCGCATCACCGAGAAGGGTATCGGCAACGGTATCTCGATGCTGATCTTTGCATCCATCGTCTCCTCCGTACCCGATGTAGTCGTCAGGATATTCCGCTATACCGAGATATTCCCTTGGGCGACCGTTGAGGTCACCCAGAGCGGTACCTACGGTATGATCCAGTGGTGGAAGCCCCTCGTAGCGATACTCGTTACCGCGATACTCGTTGTAGGCATCTGCCTTGTGGACAAGGCTGTGCGCCGCATCCCCGTTCAGTACGCCAAGCGCGTCGTCGGCAGGAAGCTCTACGGCGGTCAGTCCACCCACATCCCCATGAAGGCCAACGCAAACGGCGTTATGCCCCTCATCTTCGCAATGACCCTCTTGCAGGTCCCCGCGATGATAGCACAGTTCTGGTCCAACCAGGACGCGGGCTTCCCCAAGTTTGTTAAGACCTATCTGTCGAGCAGCTCCTCAAACGTTGCGGGCATCATCATCTACAACGTGCTTTACGGTCTGCTCATCATCGGGTTCGCTTACTTCTATTCCACCATCAGCTTCAACTCGGTGGAGATCTCCAAGAACCTCCAGCAGAACGGCGGCTTCATCCCCGGCATCCGCCCCGGTAAGCCCACCAGCGATTATCTCCAGAAGAAGAGCAACCGCCTGACCCTGTTCGGCGCGATCTACCTCTGCCTTATCGCGATAATCCCCTCCATTCTGCTCAACGTTCTCAAGATCGACCTTCTCAGCCACTTCGGCGCAACCAGCATCCTCATTATGGTCTCCGTTGCCTTGGAGATCACCGAGCAGCTCGACTCGCTGCTGCTGATGCGTCACTATAAGGGCTTCCTCGGTTGATAGCTGAGCCTGTAAGAAGTTAAAAGAATAAGTTATGAAGCTTATAATTTTAGGTCCGCCGGGTGCCGGTAAAGGCACCCAGGCGGCTAAAATAGCCGAACGATATTCGCTCGCACATATCTCCACAGGAGATATGCTGCGGGCTGAAATCGCTTTAAAGACGCCGCTCGGCTTAAAGGCAAAAACGCTCATCGACGCTGGCGAGTTAGTCCCCGACGACGTCATTATCGACATGGTAAAGGCTCGTATCGCGCAGCCCGACTGCGTGAACGGCTTTTTGCTCGACGGCTTCCCCCGCACGGTGGAACAGGCGCAGGCGCTGCTCACCTTCACCGAGCTCGACTCAGCCATAAGCATCGACGTGCCCGATGAAGCGATCGTTGACCGCATGCAAAAACGGCGCGTGTGCGGAAGCTGCCGCAGAACGTACACTTCTGACGAGCTTTCCGCCGCTTATATAGTGGACGGCTGTACTTGGCGCAGGGCGCAATACTGTGTGGCTTGCGGCGCCGAGCTTGCTGTTCGCGATGACGACAAGCCTGAAACCGTGCTCCACAGGCTCAAGGTCTACAAGGAGCAGACGCTCCCCCTGATAGACTTCTTTACCGAGCGTGGGCTGCTGACGACAGTGGACGGCAACGGGTCGGTGGACAGCGTAGCGCAGAGCATTTTTAATATTTTGGATAGGTAATATGTCGGAACGTATCACAATAAAATCCCAATCACAGCTTGATAAAATGCGCGTCGCCGGCAGGCTTGTCGGCGAGACGCTCAATTACCTCGAGGGCTTGGTCAAGGTCGGTATCACCACCTATGAGCTTGACCGCGAGGCAGAGGCTTTCATCCGCAAAAACGGCGGCATACCCTCGTTCCTCAATTACGAGGGCTTTCCCGCGAGCATCTGCACCTCCATAAACGAAGTGGTCGTGCACGGCATACCCTCCAAGAAGGTAAAGCTCAAGGAAGGCGATATCGTCAGCATTGACTGCGGCGCGATAGTCGACGGCTGGCACGGCGACGCCGCTCGCACCTTCCTTGTCGGAGAGGTCAAGCCCGAGGTGCAAAAGCTCGTTAAGGTCACCGAGGAGTGTTTCTTTTTAGGTGCAGAGCAGGCGATAGCTGGCAATCATCTTGTCGATATCGCAAGGGCAGTCGAGACCCATGCAAAGGAGTACGGCTACGGTGTAGTGCGCGATATGGTCGGGCACGGCATAGGCTGCAATATGCACGAGCCTCCCGAGGTGCCGAACTACGTCGACCCGCGAATGGGCAGGGGAGTGAGGCTTTACGAGGGCATGACCATTGCGATAGAGCCCATGATAACCCTCGGTACGTGGCGTATAAAGATCGCCGCCGACGGCTGGACCTGCACCACTGCGGACGGCAGTCCGGCGTCCCATTATGAAAATACAATAATTGTTGGAAAAAATTCTCCGGAAGTGTTGACATTGGTCAAGTAATGTTGTATAATTGATAGGTTGCTGCACTATGGTTTGGTGGAGGTGTCTCTTAGAGTGGCTTTTGAAGAAGTTTCGAGCACTTTTTCGGATTCCGAGCCTGACCGCAAGGGCAGCTTTACGGGTCGGTACGCAGTATCCGTCGCCGGTCATGACGCCGGCAGGCTGTACGTCATAGTCGGGGAGGAAGGCTTCTCCGGTATGCAGCCTCAAAGCTTTCTGCTTTGCGACGGGCGTACGCATCGGTTCTCCGCTCCCAAGCGCAAAAAGCGCCGTCACGTGCGGCTGCTTGGCGGGAGGGACGAGGCGATCGCCGCGCTGTTGGCGCAAGGCTCGCCCGTGGATGACTCGGTGCTTATACATTCCCTCAGATGCTTCAAGGGCAGCGGGGGAGAGACTGATTTTTAAAGAAGGAGGCTCGAATGTCCAAACAAGATGTTATTGAGGTATCGGGTGTGGTCACAAACACCTTCCCCAACACGATGTTTGAGGTGACGCTGGAGAACGGTCACAAGATCATAGCAACGATTTCCGGCAAGCTTCGTCAAAACTTCATTCGCATTTTAACCGGCGACAAGGTCACTGTTGAGCTTTCACCCTACGACTTGACCCGCGGTCGCATCACCTGGCGTGCAAAGAACTGAGGCGCAGGGGTCAGTCCCCGCCCGCGTTCGTTGTTCAATATTTAAATAACTATTTGAAGGAGGAGGGACCATGAAGGTAAGGCCGTCTGTCAAGCCCATGTGTGAGAAGTGCAAGATCATCAAGCGCAAGGGCCACGTAATGGTTATTTGTGAAAACCCCCGTCATAAGCAGAAGCAGGGCTGATGTACCGGCGTATGCTTTCGGGCAAGCTCGCTCGGGCGGCTTCACTCCGCTGCTTCGAGGTGTGATTACTTACTCGGCAGGTTAAATATTTCCTGTCCGGTGCGGCTGCCCGGTTTGGACTTTTGCCAATGAGTGGTTGCTTGGCGGATGTCTAAATCGGGAACCGGCAGGTGATAATACCCCCAATGGGAAGGGGATTTTCCCAACTATTCCTTTAATTTTTTACGGAGGTTATTTAGTCTAATGGCACGTATTAGTGGCGTAGATCTGCCCAGGGATAAGCGTGTTGAGATCGGTCTCACCTACATCTACGGTATCGGTCTCTCAACAAGCAAGAAGATCCTTGCCGAAACCGGCGTCGATCCCGACATCCGCGTCAGGGATCTCAGCGAGAACGACGTCAATCTTCTCAGGGAATACATTGATAAGCACCTGAAGGTCGAGGGTGACCTCAGGCGTGAGACTGCGCTTAACATCAAGCGCCTCATCGAGATAGGCTGCTACCGCGGCGTTCGTCACCGCAAGGGTCTGCCCGTAAGGGGTCAGTCCACCAAGCAGAACGCAAGGACTCGTAAGGGCCCGAAGCGTCAGATGAGCAGGAAGAAATAAGGGGGCTTGAATTATGGCTAAGCAGATGAAGAATAAAAAGGTCACCAGCCGTAAGCGCCGCGAGAAGAAGAACATCGAGCGCGGTCAGGCTCACATCCGTTCCTCTTTCAACAACACCCTCGTTACCATCACCGACCTGAACGGCAACGCCATTTCTTGGGCGTCCGCAGGCGGCTGCGGCTTCCGCGGTTCGAGGAAGAGCACTCCCTTCGCGGCTCAGATGGCTGCGGAGCAGGCTGCCAAGGCTTCTATGGAGCATGGTATGCGCGTTGTTGAAGTTTACGTCAAGGGTCCCGGCGCCGGCCGTGAGTCCGCAATCCGTTCCCTGCAGGCGGCAGGTCTTGAGATCAACATGATCAAGGACGTTACGCCCATCCCGCACAACGGTTGCCGTCCCCCCAAGCGCAGGAGAGTATAAGGAGGCAAACGATTATGGCAAGATATACTGATTCCGTTTGCAGGCAGTGCCGCAGGGAAGGCTGCAAGCTTTTCCTCAAGGGCGAGCGCTGCTATGGCGCAAAGTGCGCCTTCACTAAGCGCAGCACCCCTCCCGGACAGCACGGGCAGGCAAGGCAGCGCAAGGCTTCCAACTATGGCATTCAGCTTCGTGAGAAGCAGAAGGTCCGCAGGATGTACGGCGTGCTGGAGTCCCAGTTCCGCAAGTACTATGATATGGCGACCAACATGCGCGGTGTAACAGGTGACAACCTGCTCTCCCTGTGCGAGCGTCGTCTTGATAACGTCGTCTACCGTCTCGCCTTC
>CALEPU010000202.1 GCA_937913075.1 uncultured Clostridia bacterium | reverse complement strand
GGGGAGAGCCAGCCATAACGCTCTCCTCCGGCCTTTCAATAACAAGATCGCCGTTTTCAACCTGAAGTATCGTAACGGGAAGCGCGGTCTCCGCCTCGGCATCGCTGACCTTTATGGTAACAGCCTCAGTGGAGGGAACGGAGGTCATAACGTCGCCTTTTAGCATATCGCCGACAGCGTTGCCTGCAAGGGACAGACCGATTATGGCGACGATGGGTCCTATGACGACGGCGGGCATCAGCTTGGAGATCCAATCGACGCCTGCAATTTTAACAATGATCGCAATGATAACATAAACAAGACCTGCAAACGCAGCGCCGATTATGAGCCCGAGATACCCGAGACTCATAGAGGCCGCGCCCGCAAACGCCGCCGCCATGGAGCCTAAAAAGGCGAAGGAGGAGCCTAAGAAAACGGGGCTGCGGAACTTGGTCAAAAGCTGATAGACAAGCGTGCCCACGCCTGCGCCGAAAAGCGCTGCCGAGGCTGTCATACCGTGACCCACTATGGCGGGTACGGCGATAGTTGCCGCCATTATGGCAAGCAGCTGCTGGAAGGCAAACACCAAGAGCTGACCCGCCTTGGGCTTGTCCTTTACGTTGTAGATGAGGTTCATTGCGTTGCTCCCTTCAATATGATTTTGATATGCAGACCTCCCCCAAAGTAAACGCTGATTAATTCGGTTTTTTGTTATGCAGCGGAGCTGTACCTGATAGCAGGGACGGTTCTTATTGTCAGAAAAACCCTTTCGTTCATTGTAAAAACACAACTGCCTGACAAAAGAACCGTCCCTCTGTCAGAAGATACTTCGCCGCAAAACGAATTAATCAGCGTTTACCAAAGGGAGGGCTCCGACAAAAGCTTTTCAGCCGTAGAGCTTAACTCCGTATGGCTCGCCGTCTATCTCGGGCACCGTCACGGCTATCACCTCGCTGCCCGCAGTGGGTATGTTCTTGCCTATAAAGTCCGGTCTTATCGGCAGCTCTCTGTGTCCCCTGTCAACGAGCACCGCGAGCCTTATCCTGCCGGGACGCCCGTGCCTTATTATGCCCTCGATCGCCGCACGCGCCGTGCGTCCTGTGAATATAACGTCATCCACAAGCACGACGGTTTTGCCTTCAACGGGGCAGGGGATAAGGGTATCGCCTGCGTCGGGCAGGGGAGAGATCTCCGAAAGGTCGTCACGATAGAGCGTGATATCGAGATATCCCACCGGCACCTCGACCCCTTCAAACGCCAGAATGTTGTTGGCAATAGCCTGAGCGAGCGGCAGCCCGCGCCGCTTGATGCCGAGCAGTATAAGGCTGTCCGCGCCGTGCTCGCGCTCGATTATCTCATGCGTCATGCGCCGAAGCGACCGCCCGACGGCAGCTTCATCCATGATAACGGACCTTAACTCCATGCGCCCTCCATAAAAAATGCCCGCCAAATCGGCAGGCACGAAAAAACAATATTACTGCCCGCGGGCAGAATAATCATGACCTTGCCGACATCACTGTGCCGGATTTAAAAATCCGGTAGAATTATACCACAATTCTACCGGCAAGGAAATAGCGATTTGCGATTTTAATGAAAATGAGCGGAAAATTTGTCGACAGACAGAGCCTTAGCGAAGGTAGCCCAGCCAAGACTCGGTGACCATCGACTCCGTACCGAATACAACTATCAGACGCGATACCCCGTACTGCCTTGCGACCTCGGAGGGATCGGGCAGCGAGGAGGAGTAGTAGCGCGTGTCGATCATTATAACGGTGCTGTAATCGCAGACGAGCAGGGGCGCAATGGAGTTGCCGTAGCTGTCCTTGATGAGCATGACGGCTTCGCCGTTGCCGTACTCGTTCTCAATTACGGTAAGCCCGTTGTTGCTGTAAAGATAGGCGGCGTAGCGGTCGATCTCACCCTCGGCAAGCTGCGCCTCGTCGTAAACACCGATATGCTTGACGGCGGTGTCGCCGGCGCCGATTGTTACGGAAGCGTTATCAAGAGCATCATTCCGCCAGACCTCGAGCGTATCGGGCTTCGTCAGCCATAACCCCGCCTTGCGGTAGAAGCTGCCGTAAAAATCGTAGCTCTCAACGGTAAAATCGCCCTTGTCGCGGGGGCTTGCAACCACGGCGTCGCATAGAGTTCTGTAACAGACGTACGCGCCCTCCATAGTCCAATGGTGATCGGTGCGGTAAAAGAGCGAAGCCATGCTTTCCGCCTCGCCTGCCCCGACCGCGCGCTTATAGACGGCGGGCAGATCGTAGACCTTGAGCTTGCCGTGCTCAGCGGCGAAAGCTATCGCCTCAGCATCGCGGTAGACGGGGTGCAGCAGGGGCAGCTCGTCCTCAACGCAGACGGCGGCGTTCGGCACTATAACGATCTCGGCCGAAACGTCAAGCTCCTCGGCAAAGCTCTCGATCCTTGCAAGGTTCGAGCCTATTTTATCGCGGTCAATCTCGAGCGCGGCGTCATAGAGCCGCCCGTTCCTGCCCTGCACCACGGACTGCACGGCATTGCGCCCCGCAAGCCGCGAGGTGTAGGAATTGACCGCAATGAAAAAGCTTCGAGCGGGGAAGTGATCTTCAAGGTAGGTGTCCACATTGGCGCTCAGCTCGCCTCGTACAAGCTGCCGCGCAAGCGTCTCGCCCGAAGCCTTAAAGGGGTTCACGGCAAGCGTGCGGAACTCCAAGCTCGAAAGCTCGCCCTCGTGCTTGGGCAAAAAAATGAGCAGTGCGAAAAACGCCAGTATGCAGACGGCAAAGACCGCCGTCGTGACTATGTGTGCGGTTTTAAATCTATCGCCCTTCATTGGTTATTTCAGCCCTCGATAAGGAGCTTGTTCGCAAATTCGCGCGCGGCGGTGTTGTCGGCGGAAACTATGGCGATAAGGTAAGTGCCGTTAATGATGCAGACGTGTGTTTTAAGCTTATCTACCTGCTCGGGACCGTAATTTGTATAGTCGTTGATATAGGTGGCGATAAGGGAGGTTATGGTCTCGCCGCCTATCTTCTGGGCGGCTGCCGCGTCGACTGCTTCCAGACAGATTATCATCTCCGGAGTTGCGGAGGCAGTGTAGCAGGCGACCCTCTTGGCGCCGTCTTCACCGGCGATAAGCGCGGCGTCTACGCCGTAAACCGTGCATACGGTAAACTCGGGATTGGGCGAAGCCGCAAGCCCCGTGTCGTCAAACTTGCATTCGTTGAATATCCTCGTTGCCATACCGGCAATATCGAGCTTGCCGGGCTCGGGCACGTATACCTTAGTACCGCCGCTGCATGCCGCAAAGCAGGCCGCAAATACGCCGATAAGGATAAAGGAAACGATGGTCTTAAAAGTCTTTTTCATTAGTCATACACTCCCATTACACATAAACATATATGATCCGCCCAATAGCGGGCATATTGCAGATTAAGGTGGAGCCCGTCGCCGGAGGCGTCGTCCGGCAGAGCGCCGTCATAGGTCAAAAGCTCCTTTGGCACGTCGATATAATGACAGCCGCGCCGTTCGGCAAGGTCCTTCATCATGGCGTTGAAATTCTGTATGTTGGTATTGTTCACGCCCAAGGTATTGTGGTTCGAGTAGCTGTTGGTCACCGGCGGCATCGCAACGATGTAGATCTCAGCCTGCGGCTGACGCGCCCAAACCGCGTCAAGCAGCTCTTCATATTTAACAATGAAGGAGGTGGGGCTGGGCCAGCCGAGCTCGTTCTCACCGAACATCAGTATGACCTTGGCGTAAACGCCGGTGTTGAGCTCGTCTATAATGGGCACCGTACCCTTCTCGGTGGAGGCGGTATGCACGGTCAGCACGTTGAGACCGACCTTTGTGAAGAACTTGCCGTGGGTTATAACGCCGTAGCGGTAAAGCCCCTCAAAGGTGCTGTTTCCGACGAGCGCCGCATCGTCAAGATTAAAGTAATCGTCAAGAGCGAGCAGGCAAGCC
>CALEPU010000201.1 GCA_937913075.1 uncultured Clostridia bacterium | reverse complement strand
TTTGTCTTCAAGCTGTTCGCCTTCCGTAAGCTCCGGCGAGAGCTTTATATCGCCGGCGTAGAGAAAGGCGTTCTTCTCTTCTTTGATATCAATAAAGGCGGCAAACATGCCGGGCAGTACGTTCTGCACCCTGCCCTTGTAAATGTTGCCGACGAGCCTTTCCTTCTCCCTGCGCTCGATATAAAACTCCACCGGCACGCCGTTTTCTATCAATACGACGCGTGTGCGGTAAGGATTGACGTCCACAAGCAGCTCCTTGTCGGCGTTGTCATTCGGTCTGTGCTTCATAAAATATACCTCAAATCAGGTCTGTGCTTTGAAAGCGGCTAAAAAACGGCAGAAGCGCCGATGCGGGATCAGAATAAAAGCTCCGTTGTATCGAGGTTGATGCGCCGCCTGTTGACGGCGGAAATGCCCACCGTTCCGAGCTTTTTACAGAGCTCGCCGAGCAGCAGCTCCGGATTGAGCCCGCCCTCTGCGCTGAGCACGCCGCGCATGTAAAGCTGAGCTTTAAGGTCTTTTGCTTCGACAACGGAAAGCTCGAGCACCATGGGACGGATATCAGTGGGCTTTATTCCGCCCTTGGTCTTCTTCTGAACCACAATCTCGCCCTTGAGAAGCTCTGACGCGGCGGCTTCAAGCTCTTCCTTTGATACGCTGCGCTCAAAGCGCAGTTCGATATCGTACTCCGCAGAACGCATGAGCGAGGTGAGGCTCGCTTTGAAATCGCCCGCGTCGATGACCTCTTTTATCTCCACGCCCGCAGGCAGAGTGGCGTTGACCTCGGTCATCAGCTTTTCGGGAGCAACCTGCTCGGTAAGTATAACGTCAAGATACTCGCCCTCGCTCGTGAAGCCCACCGATAGCGCCGTGGCAAAGGACATCAAAGGATGAGGGTTAAAGCCCTGCGAAAACGCGAGCGGCAGCCGCGCCCTGCGAAAAGCGCGCTGGAACAGTCTGAGCATATCAAGATGGGAAACGAAACGCACCTCGGCGCCCTTTGAAAACCTTATAATGAGCCTCATGCCTTTGCGCCTCCTTCCCCCGCTCCATCCGTGCCAACGCCGCCGTCGGCCAATGCATTACTGACGTCTTCCTCGGTCCCTTCCTTGCCTGCGCCGCCGTCGGTCACCTGCATCCTTGCGCCGCATATCTCGCGGCATCTTGCTCCGAAGCAGCCGTTGCAGCCCTTGCGGCAGTCATTTGTCGTGACCTCCTCGTAGGCTTTTTTATACTCGCCTTCAAGGTAGCTCATGCTGACGAGCGCGTCCATGTGCTGCCAAGGGAGCGGGCTGCCCACGGCGATACGGCGGTTTGCGAACTGCTCCACTGTAAAGCCGTTTGCATCAAAGGCCTGCATCCAAGCCTCTTTGTTGAAATGCTCATCCCAAGAATCGAGCCTTGCGCCGTTCTTATATGCCGATATCAGTACCTCGGCAAGGCGCCTGTCGCCTCTTGCGAACGCCGCCTCAAGCCTGCTCGTCTCGGAAAAATGGCACGAAAAATCCACGCCGCGTATGCCCTTTAACGCGCTGCGCAGGAGCGCCTGACGGCGAAGCACCTCGTCGACCGTGATCTGCGGCTCCCACTGGAAGGGCGTGAAGGGCTTCGGCACGAAAGTGGAGGCGGAAACGGTGCACCTGAGCCCCTTGCCGCGCAGCTCCTTGGGCATTGAGTAGAACTCGCGGCTGACCTTTCTTGCAAGCTCCGCAATGCCAAGAATATCCTCGTCCGTTTCCGTCGGCAGACCTATCATAAAATAGAGCTTTACACCGTGCCAGCCCGACTCGAAAGCGTCGCGCACGGCACGAAGCAGATCCTCCTCGTTGACGCCCTTGTTGATGACGTCGCGCAGCCTTTGAGTCCCCGCCTCGGGGGCGAAGGTAAGCCCCGTCTTACGCACCTTCTGTATCTTTTCAAGGTCATCTTTAAGGAAGGAATCTATGCGCAAGGACGGAAGCGAAACGCTGACCTTGTCGTCCTCATATCTTTGAAGTATCTCGGGCACGAGCTCGTGGATATGCGAGTAATCGCCGCTTGAAAGCGAGAATACCGATATCTCGTCGTAGCCGGTACAGGACAGCGACTCGTCCGCCTGCTTGATAACGGTGCCAAGCTCCCTCTCTCTTATCGGACGATAGATGAAGCCCGCCTGGCAGAAGCGGCAGCCTCGCGTGCATCCGCGAAAAACCTCGAGCGCTACCCTGTCGTGTACTATGCTCATGTACGGCACTACGAGCGCGCCAGTGTATTTTGCGCGGTCCAGATCGCGCACGATGCGCCTCTCTATCTTGGAAGGAGCATCCGGGGATATCCTGCGGAGCGCTGCAAACTCTCCGTCAACGCCGTACTCCGGCTCATAGTAAGCCGGAACGTAAACGCCCTTTACCTTTGCAAGCTCTGCAAGGGTCAAGGCTTTTGAAAGACCTCGCCTGCGGCAGGAGGCGAAGACCTCCATAAACTCGTCGGCAAGCTCCTCGCCGTCGCCGAACATGAAGGCGTCGATTATATCAGCGACGGGCTCGGGATTGCAGACGCAGGGACCGCCTGCAACTATGAGCGGCGCGTCCTCTCCCCTTTCCTTCGAGCGGAGAGGTATATTGCAAAGATCGAGCACGGTCAGGATATTCGTATAGCACATCTCGTATAAAAGCGAGAAGCCTATAACGTCGAACTCGTTCAATGGCGTCCTCGTTTCGAGGGAATAGACAGGCAGACCGTGCTGCCTAAGCTCCGCCTCCATATCAAACCACGGAGCATACGCCCGCTCACAATAGGTGTCGTCCCTCTCATTGAGCACATTGTAAACTATGCGTGAGCCGAGATGACTCATTCCTATCTCGTAAACGTCCGGAAAGCAGAGCGCAAAGCGCATGCGCCTCTCCCCCGCCTCTGTCACGAGGGGCTTGACGCGCATGTTATACTCTCCGCCGGTATACCTTGCGGGCTTTTCGACCCTTTTTAAAATATCAT
>CALEPU010000200.1 GCA_937913075.1 uncultured Clostridia bacterium | reverse complement strand
TCAGCTCTCTCATAAAATGATGTCACCGCGGCACCATGCCGCAAAATATTATCTCGCTGCGCTGCGCGATGAGATCTCGCCGCAGACCGCTGCGGCGTAGCGCTTTTTCGCGCCGGAGCCGCCCTTATCGGCAAATTGAGGAGCAAGCCTTTGCGCTGCTTTGCTCGTCCTTGCGAAAACCATCACGCCGCCTACCGGTCTGTCCAAACGGTGCACCAGCCCGCAGTATACTTCGCCGGGCTTATTGTATTTTTCCTTTATATATGCCTTGACTTGTGTGAGCAGATCCAAATCGCCCGTGTCGTCCGCCTGCACGGGAACGTTCACGGGCTTGACTGTAACGATTATGTGGTTGTCCTCGTATAAAACAGTCAAAGGCATAAACAATTTTACTGAAAACTAATTATTCATTATTCATTCTTCAATATTCAGTATTCGTTATCCTCTTTCCCATCGCCCCGTCGCTCCGCAGGGCAGCACGAGGTTTCCTCTCGTAATGGGCAGACCCACTTCATCCGACTCAACGTGCCCGCCGCGGTCTTCGAGCGCGACTGAAAGGACGTCGGTAAGAACCGCAGGAGCAAGCCCTGTTGTATAGGAGTTTATCAGGAAGAATGCGGCTTCGTCGCTTAAAAGCCCCGCACACGCCTCGACCAGAGGATAGAGACCGGTCTCGATGTGCCACATCTCGCCCGTGGGCCCTCTGCCGTAGCTCGGCGGATCCATCAGTATGCCCTCGTATTTCCTGCCGCGGCGCAGCTCACGCTGCACGAACTTCATGCAGTCGTCAACTATAAACCTGACAGGTCTGTCCGAGAGCCCGCAGGCGTCGAGGTTGTTCTTTGCCCACTGCACCATGCCCTTGGCGGCGTCAACGTGCACGACCTCGGCGCCCTCCGCCGCCAGAGCGCAGGTCGCTCCGCCGGTGTAGGCAAAGAGGTTCAATACCCTGAACTGCCTGTTGGGATCGCCGTTTTTATAATTGCGCACCATCCCGCGCATATAGTCCCAGTTGACCGCCTGCTCGGGAAAGAGCCCCGTATGCTTGAAGCCCGTGGGACGCACCGTAAAGCTCAGATCGCGGTAACTTATGCGCCAGCTCTCGGGCAGCTCGCGGCGGTAATCCCAATGCCCGCCGCCCGTTTCCGATCTGATGTACCTTGCGTCGACGGAGCGCCCGTTTTCACGCATGGGCCACACAGCCTGCGGATCGGGACGCAAAAGCGTAACCTTGCCCCAGCGCTCCAGCTTGTCGCCGCCGCCCGCGTCGATTATCTCATAATCCTGCCAACCGTCAGCAAGAAACATCGTATTGCTCTCCTAAAATCAAAAAACTTTTCGCCGCGCCCGTCGTCAGATTCCCGGTATCAGCCCCAGCAGGAAGTTGGACTGATAGAAGAAGGAGGCGAGTGTGCTGCGCTCAACAAGCTCCTCCACAACGTCAAACGGGAGCACCGTCAAAACTATCGGGCAGAGCATGAACAAAAGGAACATGGCAAGCGTGCCGCGTATGAGCCCCGTACCGATCGCGGCGGGGATATCGAGCTTTTTCAGCTTTTTCAGCTTCTTTGCGTAATTGCGCCAGCCGAGCATGAAGGCGGAGACCGCCCGCAGCACGGCGTACAGAGCGAGGAACACCAGTATGTTTATCGTTACGAGCACCATTGTCTCGTTGAAATAATCGCCGAGGGTGACTATGTCTTCATCCTCAAAGGCGGCGTCCTCTATGTTCTCCCTTATGCGGATATCCATGGGATAGGCGACGTCTGAACGGTTGTAGACCTCCTCGAGATCGTCGCGGTCGATCTGGGTTATAGCTGTCTTGCTCAGCTCAACGTCGTAAATGTACTCGCTGCCCTCGGTGTAGTAGAGCATGCCGGTGAATATCTTTTCGTTGGAGGTCACCCGCACGGATACGAGCGGCATGATAACGAAAGCGAGCATCATGCACAGCAGCATGCAGGCCACGCTTATCGCAGTGTACAAAAAGCCCTTGTGTACGCCCGAAAACACGAACAGTGCGAGTATGGCGAGCAGAGCAATATCAAGCAGGTTCATTTGCCGACCGTCAGGAGAGTGTACTCCCCGCTCCTTTCCAAAAGGATGTGGCGCTCGTCGAGCTTTTCGGCGGAGGTTATCGGCGCGGCGTTGAAATCGAGCCTCTCGACGAGCTTGCCGGAGGTATCGTGCAGCCTTACGGAATTGTCCGTGACTATCGCAAGCATGCCGTTCACCATATAGCAGCCGACGGTACCCTCGGGCAGAAGAACGGTAACGGCCGTTTCGCCCGCGACGTCCTTCTCGCTGACGGAGAGTATCCTCGCCATAAGCCCCTGCTCGCCCTCCCTCGGCACGAGCAGCATACAGGGCCGATCTCCCGCAAGGCTCACGTCTTCGACACGGTAGCCGTAGATACGCACGCGGTATTTTTCTCTGTTGTCGCCCGCGCCGTAGCGAATAAGCGATTCGGTGCCCACCGCATACATTCCGTTGTCGGTAAAGAAGACCTTTTCGATGAGCTGACCCTGAACGGTTATTATGCCGGAGTTGGTCATCCTCGTAAGGTCGTAGGTGGTTATGGTGGTGCGCGGCGTGCCGGACGCGGTGTCGAGCTCCATTGTCCAGAGCACCGTGCCCGCCGCCTCGCTGAAGCCGAAGTCGATGAGCTGTCCTTCGGCATAGCAGGTATCGGGATCGCCGGAGTTGGGGAGCTGCAGCACCTGCTGACCCGTGGAGCTGTATATCCTAAGCTCGGTCTCACCGGTGGCGCGGCGCTTGCATACGGCGGCGTGCCCGCTGCCGCAGCAGACCTTTTTGACCGTCCCGTCGAGCTCTATATTGAAGGGAGCGCCGATTATCTGCACCGCACCCTCGGAATACACCGCCTTGACCCCCTCGGAGCCGACAAGCCCGTCTGGCTCGTTTGAAAGCTCGAGGGAATAGTTGCGATCCTCATCCTTAAAGCTGTAAAAATTGAGGTATCCTCCGCGAAGGTAAAGTATCCCGTCGCCCGTGCCGCAATGCTTCGAGGCGGAGTCGAAGCTCAGCACACGCGTTGAGAGCATGACCCCGCAGCTCTTGACTATAAACACGGCGGATATGACCGCGCCGGCAACGAGCAGCACGCTCAATATAAGCAGCGCAAGCCTGCCGGCTGTGCGCCTGCCGTCACGAACGACTATCTTTCTGCGTTTCTTTGCCATAGCCTTCAACTCCTTTTAAGGCATTACCACCCGCAGCGCATGGGGCAGCACCTTAAAGCGAACCGGCGCAAAGCTGCCGAGCTCGCCGTCAAGCTGCAGGGGGGTCCTCTCACATTCAAAGGTTATCTCGTCCGTGCGGAAATAACGCACGGGCTTTTTGCCCAGATGCTTTCCTTTAATAAACTTGGGCAGGAGCATGAGCAGGGGGATGAGCCCGATTTTTTTTATCATGCAGACGTCGAAAAGCCCGTCCGAAGCGTCCGCCTCGGGAGCGACGTTCATGCCGCCGCCGAGGTGCGAGCCGTTGCAAACCGAGCACAGCAGCAGCTCCTCCTTGGTAGTAACTCCGCCCGTTGTGACTTTGACCGAAAGCCCGCGCAGATGTGAGAGCGAGCGTATTATGCCGAATATGTAGGGCAGCATGCCGTGAAAACGGCCCTTGTATCTCTCGGTGTTGATAACGACGTCAACGTCAAAGCCCATACCGCCGACGTTAATAAACGGAGTATTGCCGGCAAGCCCCATGTCGATGGGCTTCGCCTCGCCGCCGAGCAAAAGCTCCGCTGCGGATTTGGGCTCTGTGGGCAGCCTTAAAACGCGGGCAAGGTCGTTGCCCGTGCCGAAGGGGAATATGCCCATTGCGGCGTCGCTCCTGTTGCAGAGCGCGGACGCCACCTCGTTTACCGTACCGTCGCCGCCGACGGCGACTATCATGCGCTCACCGTTGGCGTAAGCCTCCTCGGCAAGCGCGGTGGACTGATGCTCACGCTCGGTCAAAACGCAGCCGTATTCTGCGCCGCGGCTGTCCAAATAGGCCGTCGCCGCCTTGAACTTTTCGAGCGCCATGCCGCCGCCCGCTATCGGGTTGACTATAAAATAAGGTCTCATTGAAGCTCCGAAATCCGCCTTCTTAATTTATCTCCACCATAATAATACAACAAAACCGAATAAAAGTACAGTACATTTTATTAACGAAAGCCTTACGGAGCCTCTTTTCCCATGCGTTCCTCGATATCCCAAAGCATAGCGCACAAAAACTCCGCCAACTGCGGACAGGCGGAGCGGCTGCCGCATTCGCCGCCGTGCCTTTGAGCATACATCCCGCGGAGCCTGCCGTCGCAGGCTTCCCAAGCGTATTCGATCGCATATCGCATACAGCGCTCGGCCGTCCTCGGGTCTATGCCGTGCGACAGAAAGAAGGCTTTGCAGGCTGCGTCCGCGCAGAATGCTGCTCCTTCCGCGCTGCCGAGCTCGTAAAGCAGCTCGCAGATATAGCTGAAGCCCTTGTGTCTGGGCGACACGCCCATGTAAAATAAGTATCTGCAAATATCCGATTTCCGCATATTTTTCCGCCTTTCGAGGTTTTTCGCGGTCAAGCTACCCCCATCGGCAGACCCGTACAAGCGGCGAAAATGATTGGGCAATTATTTATATTGACACTTTTTGACAACTGAGCTATGATATGAAACCAAAAAATCCGATATAAAGCACGGCTCCGTTCATTATTGCGGGAGAAATTCGACTAATTTGCACGCCAAAAGTGAAATCAATGTGAAATTTTATCCACCGATTTAAGACAAAACATCATAAAGTCGTGTCCGGCAAACAGCAATTCAGTAAAAAATTATCAGGATAAAAAATCGAATTTTAATAGGAAAACATTATAAAATTCCGCATCGAGGTCTTCTCGGGCGCCGACAGAACGGAAGAGTGATCGGTAAAAAAATCAGAAGAGGACTATTCAAGCCCGATTGCTTTCTCCTTCAAGCCCGATAATTTTCTATTGCAATTACCGGAAGAGGATGATATAATTACCATTGTTGTATTGTATCAATATAATAGCCTGTCGTATATGTATGCGGGCTGTACAACAAAAACGGGGAGGCTCCACCGTGGCGATATTCAAAAAAGCAACCAAAGAGGAAAAGACCTTCAAGCCAACCGATCTCGATCAAATGTCGAGAGAGGAGGAGGATCGCAAGAAAGGCTTTATGTCCATGTTCGCCGTCAAGCGGACGGGCAGCCAGCTTATAATCACCAAAGCCATGCGCCGCGCCGCGGCTGCGCTGATAGCTCTGCTCCTTTTGATGATGGGCGCAAGCTATCTCATTGCCGCTCTCATTATAAAGTCGGGCAGCTTCATCGTCAGTATTATGGACGATATCGACGACGAGTATGCCATCTCCCTCTCCGAATCCCCCGATTTCGCCGTTGGCTCCACCGTATTGAAGGGCAAGCCGGTCGACGGCATGGACAATATCACCTATGAATGGATAGGCGAGGATTACGACGGCGACGTCGACGGCGTCGACAGGGTCGACGGCTCTCACAACGGCGCAAATTACGTCGCATACACCTTCTACGTCAAGAGCGTGGGTAAAAAGGCCTGCACTTACGACGCGGTCATCAATATCGTCGGCGTGGCAAAGGGCGTCGATAAGGCAGCCCGCGTTATGGTCTACAAGAACGGCACTCCCACCATTTACGCAAAGCCCGCCGAGGGCACGGTCGATACCCTCGATTACGGCGCCGATGAAAACTTCATCTCCGATTCCATAGTCATGCGCACACGGACTGAGGAGCTCGAGCCCGGTGAGATGGACAAGTACACCATCGTCGTCTGGCTGGAGGGCTGGGATCCCGAGTGCGTCAACGATATTCTTTCCGGCATTATGAAAATGGAGATGGACTTCACCGTCCTCCTGCCGGACGATTAAACCCCGATATTATTCGCCGAGAGGCTTCAAAACCCCGCGGCGGTTAATATAAACCCTGCGCGGTGGGTAACCGCGGGAACAAGCGCAAGCCCGATAAAAGGCTTGCAAGGCAGGTCCCTTACGGGGTTGCGCACCGCATGAACGCCTGTGCTTTGGCGTAAGTGCGGGTATCTCACGGGAAAACCGCGTTGCCAAACAAAGCTTTCCCAAAAAACAATCTTATATAAAAGGAGAGAAAAACATGAAGAAAAGCACACGCAGAACCATGATGATGTCGTCCCTGGCTATGCTGCTCGTCGCCGTCCTCGCTCTCGGCACCGCAACATACGCTTGGTTCACGGCGTCCAACAAGGGCTATATCTCGAATATCGAGTTTACAGCCACCGCCGCTGATGGTATTCAGCTCTCCGCTGACGGTCTTGGTTGGACCTCCAATCTTGACTTCAGCTCGTTCAACATCACGAATACCACCCTCACTCCCAGGTCCACCAACAATGCTCTCGGCAGCAACGGCCTGTTCACGATGTACGGCGCCGACATGGACGCCAACACCGGTACCTTCACCACTGCTGTGAGGACCGACGGTTACTATGACATCACCTTCTACATCTACAACTCCGGTTCCGCTGACGTTACCGTATTCCTCGGCAGCGAGAGCACCGTTGTTGACGGCGATCCCAACCACAACACCACCGCTGCGACCCGTCTCGGCTTCGTAAAGTGGAACGATCAGGTCACCTATGTTGAGGGCTCTGCCGAATACCAGACCGACCTTGCTTCCCTCAACGGCAACAACGGCGGCACCTACTTCATCTATGAGCCCACCGCTCATGCCGATTACTATGCCGTTATCGGCGCCGGCTCCGGCCTGCAGCCCGTTGACGCGCAGAACACCCCCCACGTTATCGCCAACGGTCAGACCGGTATTGCTTCCAGCCCCGTGACAGTTGTCACCCAGCTCAGCAACACCACCTCCACCCTCGGCGTTATCCAGGCGGGCAAGGTTGCCTGCGTCCACCTCTTCATCTGGATCGAGGGTCAGGATATCGACTGCTCCAACGCTGTCGCTTCCGGTGCTGTCAGCATCAACCTCGTATTCGAGAAGGCAAACGCCAACTAATTCAACGCTTTACTTCATTGGGCGCCCGTTTCAGGGCGGGCGCCCAAATCCCCGCAAAAGTTTTCCTACGGAAGGAGCTCTCCGATGAGCAAAACAAAGCAAGAGGTCGTCGATCAAACGGAAAAGACCGTCAAGGATACTCAAAAGGAGTCGCCGGTCGTTACCGTCATTGCGACGATTTTCAGCATACTGTTCCTGATCGTTGCGCTTACGGTAACTGTCTCGGTATTCGTATCCAAGGCAACCGGCTACCCTCAGCTTTTCGGATATTCGCTCCTTAACGTTCAAACCGATTCAATGACCCCTACAATACTTGCGGGCGATCTTATCGTCAGCAGGACGATCGACGAGGAATCGGCCGTTTCCGTTCAGAACGGCGATATCATCACCTTCTACATGATAGAGTCCAACTCCGGTCAGCGTATCCTCAATACGCATAGAGTTATCGACTCAAGGCAGATAACCGGCGGTCCGCTCGGCTATCGTATGATATATACCACCCACGGTGACAACAACCCCGAGGGCTACAACGAGGAGGTCTGGTCCGACGACATCGTTGCTATCTATACCGGCAAAAGAGTCAAGGGCATGGGCAGGGTAATGGAGTTTTTGCAGCAGCCCACCGGCTTCGGTCTGTGCGTACTGCTCCCCATAGCCATTTACTTCCTATACTATCTTATTGATTTCGTTAAAAAGTTCTCCGCTTACAAGGCGGAGGTCGCTGCGGAGGAGGCGGCTGCTGCCGCAGAGGCAGCGGCAAAGGCGGCGAAGGAGGCGGAGCTTTCCGAAGAGGAGAAGCGCCGCATCGCCGAGGAATATTTGAAACAGCTTGCCGGTATGCAAAAGCCGGAAGCCGGCGCCGAGGGCGAAAAGCCCGAGGCCTGAATTTGAGAGCAGGCGTCGCCGCGGGGCAGCCCGCGCGGCTTGAAATAACAGCGTAACCAATGGGCGGAGCCCATAAAAATAGATTTACGGGAGAGTGCTAAATGGACACGATCGGCGGATTTCTCTATCATTTCTTCGGACAGTTCTTCGAAGGGATCTGGGATATCTTAAAGGGTATCTTTAACGGCATCGTCAAGTGCTTCGACTTCACCAAGTATGCCAAGACAGTCAAGGAGTATACCTCCGACGGCATGAGCTGGTTCATCGCTATACTCGCCATGATAGTGCTTATCGCACTTGTTGCGGCGATAGTGTTTGCGATAGTGATGCTCGTGCGCAAGATAGTCAAGGTAAAGCGCACCATCGACGATCAGGCCGATCTTATCGGCGAGGTACAGGCGCTCAACCGCGAGGTAATGAGGCTGAACCTCGAGAAGGACAAGATCCTCTCCATGAAGGTCTCGCAGATAGGCCTCAACCCCAACGAAATCTCCGAGCTCACCGGCGAGGAGCTTGAGGCGCTCAATAAGGACGGCGCCGAGGAGGATACCTCCAACAGCCGTTTCTACCGCCTCACCAAGGTCGATGAGGAGTGGGCGGATTATCAGCCCCCGGAGTACAACAACGATATCACTCTGCCCGAGATATGCGAGCAGTTCCGCAATTTCTGCTGCAGCCGCATGGGTCTCTTCTACGAGCCCAAGATAATAAGGCTGTTCCTTTCCAGCTTTGCCTCCACCCGTCTTATCATTTTGCAGGGTATTTCCGGTACCGGTAAGACGTCGCTGCCTTACGCATGGGGCAAATTCCTTGAAAACGACGCGGTCATAGTCTCCGTACAGCCCTCCTGGCGTGACAGATCCGAGCTCTTCGGCTACTTCAACGAGTTCACCAAGCGTTACAACGAGACCGAGCTTTTGAAGAAGATGTACGAGGCGACCTACAACGATAACGTCTACGTTTCCATTCTCGATGAGATGAACATAGCGCGCGTCGAGTATTACTTCGCCGAGATGCTCTCCATTTTGGAGATGCCCTCCAGAGACGAGTGGATAGTCGATCTCGTGCCCGCCGTTTGGCCGAGCGACCCGAAGCATTTGAATGAGGGCAAGTTCCATCTGCCCGACAACATGTGGTACGTCGGTACCTGTAACAACGACGACTCGACCTTCGCCGTATCCGATAAGGTTTACGACCGCGCAATGCCTATCGACATCAACTCCAAGGGCAAGCCCTTCGAGGCGCCCTATACCGAGCATCTCACCCTCAGCTACAAGCATCTTGAAAGCATGCTTGACGAGGCTAAGGAGAAGTACAAGGTCTCCGAGGAGAACCTGCACAAGGTCGAGCTGCTGGACGACTACGTGATAGAGCACTTCCGTCTGGCGTTCGGTAACCGTATAGTCAAGCAGCTGCGCGAGTTCGTGCCCGCATACGTCGGCTGCGGCGGTACCGAGATAGAGGGTCTCGATTACGTGCTCGCCAAGAAGGTTTACGACCGCGCAATGCCTATCGACATCAACTCCAAGG
>CALEPU010000199.1 GCA_937913075.1 uncultured Clostridia bacterium | reverse complement strand
CAGCCGATAAGCCTGCCGAGGCTCCTGCTGCTTGTGGTGCGGCTGAGGCTCCTGCTGCTTGTGGCGCAGCTGACAAGCCGGAAGAAAAGCCTGCAGCCTGCGGTTCTGCCTGTGGCGCTGGCGACAAGTAATCGCACTTCCCACCAAACCGTTCCCGGTGGGAGGATTCTTGCCGGGAACCTCGATATTATCTCGGACAATCCGATTTACATAGAACGATCATGAATACAAGGTGAAGAACATCATGAAACAGTATTTTTCTTTTCAATGGCATATCACGGATGAATGCGACCAGAGGTGCAGGCATTGCTACATCTTCTCCGGCGATCCCTGCCGGAAGCCGAACAGCATGACATGGGAGCAGGCGGAGGATACCTTCTATAACTGCCTTGACTTCTGCGAAGTGTATGACCGGCTGCCGTATTTCTATTTGACCGGCGGCGATCCGATACTGCATCCGGATTTCTGGCGGCTTTTAGAGCTCTTTCATGAACGCGGCGTCCCTTTTACTGTCATGGGAAACCCGTTCCATCTGAACGAGCGGGTCTGCCGCGAGCTGAAATTTTTCGGCTGCCTGAAATATCAGCTTTCTCTGGACGGACTTCGGGATACGCACGACTGGTTCCGCAAGCCGGGCAGCTTCGACTGCACATTGGATAAGATCGAGCTGATCAACCGCGCGGGTATCCGCAGCGTGATAATGACGACCGTATCGAAGCAAAATTACAAGGAAGTGCCCGGCGTCATAGATGCAGTCGTGAAAGCAGGGGTAAATATATTCGCCTTTTCCCGCTATGTACCCTTCGGAGGCGAGCCGGATACCGGCATGACCCCACAGGAGTACAGAAGCCTTCTTGCGGTCTGCGATAAAAAATTCAGAGAGTACGAATCGGAAGGCTGCGGCACCTACTTCAACAAGAAGGATCATCTCTGGACGCTGTATGAATACGAAACCGGAGCCTTCAAAATTCCGGCTTACGCCTGCGACGGCATGATCTACGGCGGCTGTAACTGCGGCAACGGTCATCTGACTATTCTGCCCACAGGTGATATCTACGCCTGCCGCCGCGTGGCGGACAGCAGGGTCGGCAGCGTCTTCGAGGACCGTCTTGCGGACGTGTGGCTCACCGATATGGAGGCTTACCGCAATTATGACAAGTTCTCCAAGTGCTCCCGCTGCAAGCTCAAGCAGTTCTGCCGTGGCTGTCCTGCCGTGGCTAAGGGCTATACGGGCGACTTCTACGGAGACGACCCGCAGTGCTGGGCAAGCGAAACGAACGGATTACTGACGCCGCAAACGGAGGTATCGAAATGAAAGCCGTATTACTTGACAAGCTCACGGCAGGCAGGGATATCGTCCTGTCCGAATGTCCTGTTCCCGAGGTGCGCCCCGGCTGGGTGCTGGTGAAGGTGAAGGCGTTTGGGCTGAACCATTCCGAAAAGCTGCTGCGCCTAAACGAGCTCCTTGAGGATTATATTCAAAAGCCGATCATCCCCGGCATCGAGTGTGTGGGAGAGGTCGCCGACCCATCTGACAGCGGACTTGCGGTCGGTCAGCGGGTGGTCGCTCTAATGGGCGGTATGGGTCGCTCCTTTAACGGCAGCTATGCCGAGTATGCCCTGCTGCCCCGCAGGATCGTGTTTACGGTGGACAGCAATTTGCCGTGGGAGTTGCTGGGCGCTGTACCGGAAACCTATTTCACTGCTTGGGGCAGCCTCTTTGAGTGCCTGCATTTGACCGCCGATGACGTCCTGCTCATTCGCGGGGCGACCTGTGCGCTGGGCTATGCCTCCATACAAATCGCAAAGGCTGTCGGCTGCAGGGTGATTGCCACTACGCACAGAAAGGAAAAGCTGTCGCTGATCGCAGAAGCGGATGAAGCCGTGCTCGACGACGGCAGGCTGACAGGCAAAATTCACGGTGCAGCCAAGGCGCTCGATCTGGTCGGCCCCGTCAATCTGAAGGATACGCTCACCGCTGTGGAAAAGGGAGGCATAGTCTGCCAAGCGGGGCTGCTGGGCGGTGTGTATACGCTGAACGGCTTTGATCCCATCAAGGACATTCCCAACGGCGTCTGCCTCACCGGTTTCTTCTCCAATTATCCGACGCAGCGGCTAATGGACGAGATCTTCGCCTTTCTGAACGAGCATCGTCTCGTTCCCTTCTGCGGCAAGGTGTTTGATTTTGCGCATATAGGAGACGCGATAGCGGCGCAGGACGAAGGCAAGGTCAACGGAAAAATCGTGATCAAATTATGAGGTGAGAGATGAAAAAAGTACTTCTTGTAAACGGCAGCCCGCACAAGAACGGCAATACTGCGGAAGCGCTGCGAATTCTGGAAAAGGAGCTTAATGACAAAGGCGTCGATACCGTCCGGTTCCAACTGGACGGAAGACCCGTGAGAGGATGTATTGCCTGCGGGCGATGCACGGCGACGCACCGCTGCGCTTTTGCGGACGACCAATGCAACGAATTGATCGAAAAGCTATTGGAGACCGACGCGGTCATAATCGGAACGCCCGTGTATTTCGCCGGACCTAACGGCGCTTTGTGCGCGCTGCTGGATAGGGCGTTTTATGCGGCGGCTAATTTCGGACAGCTTCTGGCGGGTAAACCGGCCGCAGCCATAGCAACCTGCTGGAGGGCGGGAGCTACGCCCTCCATCGACCGTATCAATAAGTATTTTACCTTTTCGCAGATGCCTGTCGTAAGCAGCGATTACTGGAACGGATACTTGGGCGCGAAGGACGTCTTCGGGACAAACGTGTTGAAGACGCTGGCTGAAAATACGGTTAAAATGCTGGAGGCACTGTAACGGGCGTGAGCTTTGTCGGCAGTTATTTCCGGGTCCCCGAGCGCTTTATCAACGCATATGCGGCGAGCGAGGCAAGCGGAAGAACGATCCCAAGCACGGCGGAAACGATGAACGCGGGAGAGGAAAGATCCGACGCGCTCTGCCCGAGCACGGTATAGACTGCGAGCATGGGCGTCAGCCCGAGAAGCGAGCCGGCGAGATAATCCCCGTACCGCGTATCCGATGCGCCGAGGTACAGGCTTACAAGATGCATTGAGAGCCCCGTCGAGCGAAGCAGCGCCGTAAGCAGAAGCCTGTTTTTGACGCCGCTTTGCGTCAGTACGCGCAGTTTTTCGTGCTTTTCGGTGAGCGAAACGAGGAGGGGCCGACCCGCGTGTCTGCCGAGGAAATAGAAGGGGGTTATCATGATCACCGCGCCGATATAGTTTATTATTAGCGCCGTTGGGATATTGAACATTATCCCGCAGGCGGAAAAAAGCACGGCGGAGTGCATTATGAAATCGACGCTTTTAAGAACGCACAGCCCCAAAATGGCGGCTCCTGCGGCGATGGGGTCATTGGGCTGATAGCTCAATATTTCCTCGACCGTCAGATTGCCATGCGCCCTGATAAGCAAATACGCGACAGCGCCCCAAGAGAGCAGCAGTACTGCTCCCCAAATTATCAATTCTCTTTTTCCGAAGTTCTTCATTATCAGGCTTCTCTGTACTTTGCCATCGTCATAGCAAACAGCTCCTTGGTGGAGGGCGGCGTATACGTAATGGCGTTTGCACCTGCTTCAACGGTTTTTCTTATAGTTTCATCGGTGTTTCCGCCGGAGGCTATGATTGGCACGTCCGGAAATCCGGCGCGTATCCCGCGAACCAGCTCGGGGGTATCCGGCCCGCCTGCCACATTGAGGGCAGACGCACCGGCGTTGAGCCTGCCGGCTATATCGGTCTTCTCGTTTACTACGGTGATAATGACGGGGATGTCCACAGCAGCCGCAACCGCAGCAAGGTTAAGATCGGAAATCGGAGCGTTCATTACAACGCCCATTGCCCCCTGGCTTTCCGCGTCCTTGGCAAGCCCGATAGTGCGAAGCCCTTTTGTGATCCCGCCGCCAATTCCGCAGAATACCGGAACGTATGCGGCCTTTATTATCGCCTCGCTGATACATTGCTGCGGCGTGAAGGGGTAAACGGCAAAAACGGCGTCCGCATCACAATTTCTTATTATTGCAATATCAGTGGTGAAAACGAAGGATTTTATCCTTCTGCCGTTGAATACGATGCCGCTCGCTTTATATGCTGCCTCGGGGAGCTTCAGGATATTCCCACGGAGGGAGCCGCTGATGTTCGGAACGAAGTGACGATCGTTGTTACTCATGAGAAAGTCCCTTATCTGTTTTTATTGCGGAGATATTCCTGATCCCGTAAAGCACGCCCGAGAGCGCGACGAGCGCGGCGCATATACCGAACAGCAGGAGCGAGAGCGCTTCGGGCATATGCGGAAAGAAAAGATGTGCCAGCATCACAGCGTACATAACCGTTGTAGCAAGCTTGCCGTGCCATTCGGCAGCGAGCACCTGACCCTGCTTATGGCAGGCCATGAGGCTTGTTAAGCCTACGAAAAGCTCCTTTGCAAGCAATATGCCCAGCAATATGCGAATACCCTTGAATCTTGTCGCAAGGCAGAATATCATCGTTATCTGCGTCAGCTTATCCGCAATGGGATCGAGCGCCTTGCCGAGCTCGCTTACCATGTCGAATTTTCTTGCGATGAAGCCGTCGAGGGTGTCGGTCACGCCGGAAACGAGCAAAAGCAGCGCGGCAGTGATGGGCTTTTGCTTTACTACGTAGACGTAAACTATAACCGGAACAAGCAGCAGGCGAACGAACGACAGTATGTTCGGTATCGTAAAGACCTTGCCTTTTTCAAAAAGCTTCATAATTTTGCCCCCCTGAACATCAGTGCGCCCTTGCTGCACCTTATATTGAATGAATCGAGCTCTCCCGAGCTTTCGCCGTCGATATTCCATATCAGTCCCTTCTCGTTATCGACGGCTATATATTCGGTTTGAAAACAATCAAACATCTCTCCTTCAAACGAGCCGGTCTTTATTCCGTGCAGTATGTCGTTGAGGCTCGCGGCGTTTTTCGGCGCCTTTATCAGCAGAACGTTGAATACGCCTCTCTCCGCAAGCTCGGATTGAGTGCAGGGGAGCTTTATCACCCCGCACAGCGTGGGCAAATTGGAAACCGCTCCGAAAATGTACTCTCCTTCATAGGTTCTGCCGTTTGCGGAGAGCCGCAGCCTGTGCGGCTGATTGCGCTTCATCTCTTTAAGTCCATCGACAACGTATGCGGAAAAACCGAGCCTGTTTTTTTTAGCCTGATCGGTCGTATAGCCAAGCCATGAAAAAGCTCCGAAAAAAGCCGTGCCGACAAAGCATCTTTCGCCAAACGTGCCCACGTTCAGCATTAATGTGTCCCCGCAGACCGCCTGCTGCGCCGCTTTGAGGATGTTCTTCGGTATACCGCAGGCGGAGGCAAAGTCGTTTGTACTTCCGCACGGAATATACGCGACCGGCTTGTTAATGCCTGCCGCCATAATGCCGTTGACGGTCTCGTTCAAGGTTCCGTCGCCGCCGACGGAAACTGCCATATCGTATTCGGAAGCGTGCCGCCTTGCTATTTCCCGTGCTTCGCCGCGACGGGAAGTTATCATGGCGGTAACGGCAATCCCCGAGTCAATGAACACCTGCATTATGTTTCCCAACTGCGCTTCAACGGCGCGCTTCCCCGCAGCAGGATTGGCTATAATAAGCACATTTTGCATGTCATATTGCCCCATTCCGTTATGATCGTATCTCATCCTTCCTTAATGCTTCATATTATGCTAATTTGTATTGACATAGTGAGCACATGGCGTTATAATTGTAACACCGTTTCGATTATAACGCCATCGGCTTTATTTGTCAATCTTCGCGGTGATGGCTGTGACGAAAACGCATGATACCGTAACGTCATGGCAAAAGGGTAAATATTGTATGAACGAGCTTGAACGAATGAACGTTTTGCGTCTCTCCAATGCGGAGGCAAACAGGATAACAAGGGATTGCCTGAGGTCCGCCCTTGTTAAGCTTTTGAACGAGAAGGATCTCCCGCAGATATCCGTCACGGAGCTCGTGGCGGCGGCGGGGGTCTCGAGGACTGCGTTCTACCGCAACTATTCCTCCAAGGAGGAGCTGCTGGAGGACGTTATTGCCTCGGTAAAGAACCTCCTTTCCAAGGTGCTAGTGCTGTGGAGAGCGGCCGAGACGCCGGACGAAAAAAAGGAGTGGATGACGCAGGCCTTTGCCGAAGCGGGGAAGCACAGCGTAAAGCTCGGGTGGCTTATAAATATAGGGCATCCCCTGCTGACGGACGAGCAGATAGACTCGATCATCGGCGACGAGAATCCCTCTGCTGTTTACATGAATACGGCCTGTATCTCCGCCATATTCTCTATAATCAGAAGGTGGATAAAAAGCGGTAAAAAGGAGCCGCCCGAAAGCATGGCCGCGCTATGCTGCGGGATCATCACGGGCATAAGAGAGGGACAGGCGTAAACGCAGGTCAAACGGGGACGAAGCCTTGGAAGAAATAAACAAACTCAAAGAGCTCAATAAGAGCAAAAGCGTAATGGACACGGTCGCAGGGCTCATAGTCAGCCTGCGATACGTTATTTTCGTGCTGTTTGCCGTCGCCTGCGTATATTGCGTTCTGTCTATGGGAAAGGTCAAGATCAACAGCGACCTTACCGCGTTTCTCCCCGCGCAGGCTGAAACGCGCAGAGGCCTGACCGTTATGGAGGAGGAATTTGTAACCTACGGCACGGCGCAGATCATGGTCTCCAACATTACCTACGAACGCGCGAAAACGCTGGCGGAAAGAATAGCCGAGGTCGATCACGTGACCGACGTGACCTTCGACGATACAAGGGCCCATTACAAAAACGCCGCCGCGCTTTTCGCGGTCTCGTTCGACGGACAGGACGACGACCCCGCGCTTCGCGGCTCGATGGACGATATAAAAGCGATCGTCGAGCCTTACGACAACGCCGTGCTAACGCAGGTCGGCAGCGACTACTCCTCAAAGCTTGCCGAGGAGATAACGGGCGTGCTGCTCATTGCAGCCATAGTTATTTTCGCGGTGCTGCTGTTCACTTCAAGAAGCTATTTCGAGGTAGTGATATTCGCCGTCGTCTTCGTCGTTGCGGCGCTGCTGAATATGGGCACGAACTTCTGGCTGGGGGAAATATCCTCGATAACCAACTCCATCGCCGTAATTCTTCAGCTTGCGCTTGCAATAGACTATGCCATAATCTTCGCCCATCGCTATCAGGACGAGGAGCTCTTGTGTCACGACACGAAGGAGGCGCTGACGCGTGCGCTTTCAAAATCCATAGTCGAGATCTCATCGTCGAGCCTTACAACGGTCTCCGGTCTCGTAGCGCTGACGCTGATGCAGTTCCGCATGGGCTATGACCTCGGCATAGTGCTTTCAAAGGGCATAATATGCAGTATGCTGACGGTGTTTCTGCTGATGCCGGGGCTCATAATGCTGTTCCCTCGCGCGATGAAAAGAACCGAGCATCGCTCGTTCGTTCCCGATATCACCGGCTGGGGCAGGTTCCTTATGAAGCGGGCTTGGCTGTTCCTTGCGATATTCGCGCTGATACTGCCGCCTGCGGCGGTGTTTTCGAGCCGAGCGGAATACGCCTTTTCGGACAGCGCGGTGACCGAGCTCATCCCCTCCGAGAGCAGAATGCAGATGCATAAGATAGTCGACAGCTTCGACCCGAGCACGACCGTTGCCGTCCTCGTACCGACGGGCGATTACGAAAAGGAGAAGGAGATTCTCCGCGAAGCCGAGGCGCTGCCCGAGATCAAGAGCGCGGTAGGGCTTGCGAATATCGAGGTGAAGGAAGGCGCGTGCCTTACGGACGGCTTCACCCCACGCATGCTTTCGGAGCTCTTCGATATCGAGATAGAGGAGGCTCGGCTGCTTTTCCGCATCTACGGCATAGAGAACAGGCAGTACGGCGCTGTGCTCGATACATCCGGCTCCTATAAGGTGCCGCTCGTCGATATGCTGCTCTACCTTTTTGAAAAGACCGATCAGGGACTTGTGACGCTCGACGGCGAGCAGACCGAGAGGCTTACCGCCTTGCGCGGCGAGCTCGAGCGCGGCGTTGCTCAGCTTCGGGGCAAGAATTACGACAGGCTCGTTTTGACCGCCTCCGTCCCCGCGGAGGGCGAGGAGAGCGTGGCTCTCGTCGAGAAGGTTCGCGAGATGGCGGAGCGGCGCTGCGGTGAGGGCAGCGTGCTCGTTCTCGGAGAGATAACGAGCGCAAGGGATCTGCGCGATTCATATAAGAGCGATTCGGTTCTGATAAACGTGCTGACCATCGCATTCGTGTTTGCGATACTGCTCTTCACCTTCAAAAGCCCCGTCACCGCCGCGGTGCTCGTTTTCGTGATACAGGGCTCTATATTCATAAACTTCTCCTTCCAGTATCTGACGAACACAACGAGCCTCTTCGTCACCAATATGATAGTTTCCGCGATCCAGATGGGCGCGACGATCGACTATGCGATAGTCATAATGAACCGATACCTCGCTCTGCGCAGGGAAATGCCGAAAAAAGAGGCCATGGCGCACGCCGTGAACGAAAGCTTCCCGACGGTAGTTACCTCCGGCGCGATAATGACGGTCGCGGGGCTGGTCATCGCCTTCCGCGTGACGGACGTCTATATCGGTCATATCGGGCTTGCCGTAGGGCGCGGCGCGCTGATCTCCGTGATTTTGGTGCTTACCGTGCTGCCGCAGCTTATAGTGCTGTTCGACAAGGCGATAGAAAAAACCACTTTCGGAAAAGGCGGAAAGGAGGCGGAGCGAAATGAATAAAACCGCCAAAGCCCTTGCGCTGCTGCTGTCGCTCGCCCTATTGACGGGCTTTGTCCCCGCTGTCGCCGAGCAAAGAACCGTCAGGATAGGCACTGCGGATGAGCTTATGAGCCTGAGCGCGGACTGCGTGCTCGACAGCTATTCGAGGGGTCTCACCGTGATCCTCGAAAACGATATCGACCTTACGGGGACGGGCTTTGAGCCCATACCGCTGTTCGGCGGAAGGCTTGAAGGCGGCGGGCACACCGTTTCGGGGCTCGATATCGACGGAAGGCTCGGCTCCGCCGGCTTTATCCGCACGGTGCTTGCGGGAGCCGTGATAAAGGATCTCAAGGTCTCCGGCAGGGTCGCGCCATCGGAGGAAGCCTCCTCCGCAGGCGGGATCGCCGCAGTGAACCGCGGCACGATCGCGGGCTGCTCCTTCAGCGGCGAGGTTTGCTGCCGCGTTTCGGTCGGCGGTATCGCCGGAATAAACGCCGAGGAGGGCATAATAGAAAGCTGCGTATCAATGGGCAGCATAGAAGGTGAACACAGCGTCGGCGGCATGGCGGGCGACAACCGTGGCATTATACGCTTCTGCACAAATGAGGCGGTAATAAACTCAAGCATAACCGAGGCCCAAACCGGCGCTGCAATGGACGCGGACGAGCTGCTTTCAAGGCTTTCCGAATTCCGCCTTTCAGCGGAGGAGCTTGTGGATATCACCGACATAGGCGGCGTGGCGGGCTTCTGCTCCGGCGTGCTGCGTGCCTGCAAAAACCTCGGCGCGGTCGGGCATGTGAATATCGGCTACAATGTCGGCGGCGTCGCGGGAAGGCTCTCGGGGCGCATTGCGGATTGTGAAAACCTCGGCGCCGTGAACGGCAGAAAGGACGTCGGCGGCATAGTCGGGCAGATAGATCCCTACACCGAATGGAGCGTTTCAAACGATAAGCTTAATACGCTCCGCGAAAAGCTTTCTGCGCTTCAAAGCGCTGCCTCCGCGCTTGCCGTGGATATCGGCGCGGTCGGCGGCAGCTTATCCGCCGACATGAACGAGCTTATCTATGCTCTCGCCAGAGCCAATTCCGCGCTTGATATCCTTTCGGACGATGCGGTGAGCTTCGTAAACGGCAACGCGGAAACGCTGAATTTGCTGACCGAAAGGATACATGAGGCGCTTGGGCTGCTTGCTCCCGCGCTCGAAGAGCTTTCGCTCTTTACCGGAAAACTGCCGGAGGTATTCGACGGGCTTGCAGAAGCCGTTGATTTGCTCGCCGAGGCCGGCGATATCGCCGGTGACATATGCGGTGAAGCGGCGGAAGATATAGCGGAAATAAAGGCGGAGGCCGAAAGCATAATAGAGGGGCTTTCAGCCGTCCTTGCCGAGCTCGGGGCTTTTTCCGCAGATCCGGAGAACGGCGACCTCTCCGCGCTCACAGGCGATATTGCCGCCTTCACAGCAGCGGCAAGGGAAGGACTCGACAGGATTTTTGCTCTCATCGCCCGTATAGAAACGCTTTTGCCCGAGATAGGCGAAGCCGGCGAAATGCTTTCCTCTGCTCTTAATGCATTGAGCGAGGCTTTGAGCGACGCCTCCTCCGCATCGGCGTCGCTTGATCGCGCAGAGCGGATCTTGGCGGACGCGCTCGATACGCTGTCCCGCTGCGACGCGCTCTCTTTTACCCCCATAAACGATGATACCGAGGCACGAAAGCAGCTTTTCTCCTCAATCGGAGAGGCTTACGGCGTGCTGACGAGGATATCCGCGGGCATGGGATCAAGCGGTCTTTCGACCGAGCTCAAGGACGTTTCGGATAAATTCTTCGAGCTGATCGGTTTTATGCTTGATTTGCTTGAGGGCGTGAGGCTTGAGACGAGCGGTCTTATAGAGGACGATACCGGCAGCGACTGGACGGGGAACGGCACTGTAATCGCCTGCAAAAACCGCGGCGCCGTTTCAGGACAGACGAACGTAGGCGGCATGGCGGGCGCCGTTACGCTCGATTTCGAGTTCGATCTCGAGGATCAGTTCAGCCTGTCGTCATTGCTTTCCGGCAACGCAAGGTACGTAGTGCACACCGCCGTCGTGTGCTGTGAAAACAGCGGCGTAATAACCGCTCGCGGAAGCTATGCGGGCGGCGTCGTCGGCAGGATGGACTTCGGCGCAGTGAAGGACAGCCTGTCTTCCGGCAGCATCTCGGCCTCCGCCTACGCGGGAGGAATTGCCGGCAAGTGCGCCGGTACCGTTTCGGGCTGCATGACCCGCGTCCGCATTGAGGCGGAGAGCTACGAGGGCGGCATAGCGGGATATTCCAAGCGCATAAGCGATTGCCTCACTATACCCGAGCTGCGCGGGGACGCAAGCTTTAAGGGGGCAGTTTCGGGCTTTTCCGAGGAGAGCGCAGAGGGCTGCTGTTATGCCGATTGCGATATAGGCGGTGTGGACGGAGCGAGCTATGAAGGCTGCGCCGAAAGGATAGACTACACCGAGCTGCTTCAAAGGAGCGGGAATGCGGAGCTTTTCGTAAACGTCGCCGTTTCATTCGTCAAGGATGACGAAACCGTCGCGGAGATCGCGCTGCCCTACGGCGGCAGCATTGAAGAGCTGCCGGAGATCGCGGACGCGGACGGACGGCATTGGAAATGGAAGCTGGAGAGCGCAGGCAGGCTCATCGCCGATCGGGTCATCAAGGGCGCTTATTTCAGCCCCGTGTACGTTCTCGCAACCGAAGAGGATATACCGGTGTGCCTCGTTGAAGGGAGCTTTGACGAAAACCAAACGCTCGAGCTTGCGGAGTTTATGCCCGGATCCGACGTGCTGCCGACCGACCCGAACCGCATAATAAGCTCCGGCACCGTCCGCGTCGAAGGCTGCTCAGATACGCTTTCGGTGCGATTCCGCGCCGAAAAGGGCGGAGAGCTCTATACCGAGGGATCGGACGGAAGGCTTGTGAAAACCGATTACACGGTCGACGGAAGCTATATAGTGTTCCCTCTGACGAGCGGCAGAGGCTTCGTTTATGCCAAAGCCGGCGCCCGTGTTGCGCCTTATGCCGTCGGAGGGGCCTGCGCCGCCGTGCTCGCGATGATCGCGGAAGCCTAGC
>CALEPU010000198.1 GCA_937913075.1 uncultured Clostridia bacterium | reverse complement strand
CGAGGACGACTGCTGCACGGAAGCTGCTTTTGCTCATTAATGCAACAACCCCTTTATGCTGCTATCACGTTTAACGCCGCAGCGGAATATCGAAAACATATTCCGCGTAGCCGTAAAGCAGCGGTCTGAGCTCCTCCCTGACGCTATCGGGCAAGCGAACCCTGCGCATTTCTGCCGGGTCCAAGATGAGCATGCGGCGAAGTGCCTCCATTGAAAGAGCGGATACGCTCGAATATTGACCGCCGCAGCTTTCGCATACGCATCCGCCGGCAGAGGGCGAGAACCGCAATTGCTTATTACTTCGCAGATCTCTGCCGCAGCGCACACAGTAGGTCAGAACAGGAGAGTAGCCGCCCTGCTTTAAAAGCTTTGCCAGGTAGCAAAGCTCGATATCAACGGGATCGTTTTCGCCATAGGCAATAAGGCTCAGTGAATTATAGACGAGCAGGAACAGCTCCTCATTGGGTATGCCTTCGGTCAGAATGCGCTCGGCTGATTTTACCACCTGCGTTGCAGAGTAAAGCTGTTCATAGCTCTCCCTGATGGGATAAAAGCTCTCACGCAGAGTGGCTGCTGAAAGCTGAAGCTTTCCGGCATGCTCGCTGACTTCTATTTCGCCAAAGCAGAACTGCGTCGAAAAAGCGGAGAGCTTGCTCTTTGGCTTTCTGCATCCTCGCGCTCCAACGGTTAAAAGCCCCTTCTCCCCGGTAAATACGCTCAATATCCTGTCGCTCTCCTTATAATCGACAGTGCGCAGGACTATACCGTTATAAACCTCTTTTGGCATTAATTTCACCGTATTCGCAAAGCCCTGAGGACGATAATAATATCGTCGGAAAGGAGGACGATGCTATGAATGATGAGATAAGGTATCTTTGGGATGAGTTCACAAGAAGCGGTAAACCTGCCGATTATTTGCGCTATTGCAGTGCAAAAAAATCTGAAGCAACGAATAGAGCAGCAAAAGCCTCGTCCTCCTCAACGACGGGATCAATCGAAGGTATACCCGAGCTCCCTCAGCGCTGAGGCGCTGTTGCGCCAATCTGGACGCACCTTTACCCACAGCTTTAAATTGACTTTTGTTCCGAACAGCGTTTCTATCTCGGGGCGTGCGGCGGAGCCTATCTTTTTGAGCATTGCGCCTCCGTGACCTATAATGATCCCCTTGTGACTTTCCCTCTCACAATAGATCGCCGCCATAACGTCGTTAATGCCATCCTCACGGAGCTCGATCTTTTCAATATCGACGCCGATACCGTGCGGTATCTCCTGCCGAAGCAGCTTTAAAGCTTTCTCCCTTATGATCTCGGCAGTGATGATCCGCATGGGCTGATCTGTGATATAGTCGTCGGGATAATACTGCGGTCCTTCAATGAGACAGTGCTTGATCTCCTCTTCCAATTTATCAACGTTCCTGCCTGTCGAGGCAGAGATCGGCAGTATGCGCCTGATAAAGCTCTCCTTTTCAAGGCGAGAGCGAACGGTCTCTATATCGTCGAGGGTCGCTCTGTCCGTCTTGTTGATCGCGGCAATGACGGGCGTATCCCCTGCCCTGCGGCGGATATCGGCAAGCAGGACCTCATCCATATCGCCAATGCCTCTAAGCGCGTCGGTTATGAAGAGTATGCACTCAACGTCGTTTAAAGAATCATATGCGACCTTGAGCATGTATTCGCCAAGACGGTTTTTTGCACCGGTCACGCCCGGGGTATCAAGGAAAACAATCTGATAGCCATTTCTTGTGACAATGCCCGCAATGCGGTTGCGAGTAGTCTGCGCACGCTCGGAAACGATGCTGACCTTCTCCCCCACCATGTAGTTCATCAGTGTCGACTTGCCGACGTTGGGAGAGCCTATTATAGTTACAAAGCCCGACTTGTACGAGCCGACCTCATTCCTTGCCATCAGTGCTCCATATCCTCTTTGGTGAAAGCCATCGGTATCAGCTCGCAAAGCTCGAGCATTTTATAATTACCGTCGCGGTCTGCACAGATCACGGGCATATCCGGATCGCAAAACTCGGCTAACACCTGCCTGCAAACGCCGCAGGGCGAGGTATAATTAAGGCTGTCGGATATTATTGCGATACCTTCAAACTGCCTTTCACCCTCGTAGATCGCCTTGAACATGGCACTGCGCTCGGCGCAGACCGTGGGTGTATACGCGGCGTTTTCAATGTTGCAGCCGAGGTAATAAGCCCCTGAGCTTGCTTTGAGGCATGCGCCTACGCGGAAGTCGGAGTAAGGCGCATATGCCTTCTCCATTGCTTCTGCCGCCATACGCAGCATTTTTTTGATTTCGAACTCGTGCATGTGCTTCATTTTTTAACCCTCTGCTATCTTTAAAATTTCTCGTTGTTTTTTAAACATTATTTCCTCATCCTCCGGCTGCATATGATCGTAACCCAATATATGCAGTGTGCCGTGGATGGCGAGGAACATTATCTCCCGTGCGGTGCTGTGATCGAGCTCCGCCGCCTGCCTTGCCGCAGTATCGACTGAGATCATGATATCTCCTATATGCCCGTCGGGTACTGCGATAAGCTCATCGCCCTCCTGCGTTGGGAAGCTCAGAACGTCAGTCGGTCTGTCAACGCCGCGATATTCGCGATTGCAGGTGTGAATGGTATCGTCGTTGGTAAGAACTATGCCGATCTCTCCCTCCGCCTCCTCAAAGACAAGGGCTGTCATAGCGCCTCTAACCGCCGCAGCGGAAAAGAGCTCGTCCTCCTCGACGCCTTCAAACATTATTTCGACAAGTCTTTTCATCGAACGTCCACCTCGTCAAGATCGGGATACTCGACCCGCTCGTGATGCAGCGCAGCGAAAGTGCGGATAAAGCTGTCCTCAATGCTGCAAATCTCCTTAAAGGTCAACGGCGACGCCCAGAGCATACTGTCGCGTTTATCCCATTTGTGGGTTATTACGTCGCGTACCTTTGCGGCAATGTCATCCATTGTGGGGTTTGGCATAGAACGCACGGCAGCTTCGCAGCAGTCGGCAAGCATTATTATCGCGCTCTCCTTTGAGGATGGCTTTTGCGAGGGATAGCGGAATTTACTCTCGTCCACTTTCTCTCCCTCGGGTGCGGACTTCAATGCCTTGTCATAGAAGTAGACCATAACGGAGTCGCCGTGATGCTCTGATACAATTTTAATGACAGCAGAAGGAATCCTGTGCTTTGTGAGCAGAACGACGCCATCGTGCTGATGCGCGATTATCCGCTGAGCGCTTTCATAAGGGTCGAGCTCGTCGTGGATATTGTATCCGGGCCTCTGGTTCTCTTTGAAGCATTGAGGACTGCGGAGCTTGCCGACGTCGTGATAATAGGCGCTCACCTTGCACAAAAGTGCATTTGCGCCGATCTCCTCAGCAGCAGCCTCCGCAAGCGAGGAGACTATCATTGAATGATGATACGTCCCGGGAGCTTCAAGCATGAGCCTCTTTAAAAGAGGATTGTTGTTGTTCAGATACTCGTTCAAGCGTGCGTCTGTCGCAACGTCAAACACCGTTTCAAACAGCGGCATGAGCCCTACGGTCAGTATACCGCAAAGCAGCGCACTGCCGATAAGCCATAAGAGGTGACGCCAATACTCGATAAACAGCGCGTTATCGAGCAGCATTACGGCAATGAAGGCAGCCATTCCCGCTATGCCGCCCAATACGGATGCGATCACGGGTGTGCTTCGTGTCGACCTCATGCCAAGGCTGAATACTGCGACAAGCCCGCTGAACGCGTTGAAAAAAACGACTGCGGCAAACGCCGAGTCAAAAGCGCCGTTTGACCTGAAGCATACGGTGATCACTCCCGAGATAACCGAACATAGCAGAGCCTCGGCGATCGCAGCGCCCTTGTCGACCAGGAGAGCTGTCAGCAAAACAGCAAGCAGCATCGGCGAAAAGCAGACGTCGACGTAGTAAGTAAGCTGCGACGCAAGCGAGCACGCAAGCAGGCAAATGCTTATAAGCAGCATCTTTTTGGCGTCGCGGATGATGTCGCCCCTGAAAAGAATGAGATATAAAGCAAACGCCGTAAAAGAGGCAATAAGGAGCAGCGCCGAGCCTAAGATCCCTGTGCCGTCCGTCAGCCTGAGATTTGCGTATCTTATGGATACGAACACAAACACCGCTGCCATGACGACCGCAAGCATGGCAAGCCCCAAGGGCAGCATCAGCTTTTTTGCTGCGGCATTGTTAACTTTGGATTTATCCTTCACACGATAACCCCCCGAAATTGCCGCGAATAACGGCACGTCCTTTACCCGAGCTTTCGTCGGATCATTCCCTTACTTCGGTCAAATTTTCCCTTCTGCGCTCTGCGGCACGCTGTGCGGCGGCGTCATAGGCGCGGACTATCCTTTGTACCATCTCATGCCTTACAACGTCTCTCGCGGTGAGCTGAACCATTGCTATTCCCTCAACATCGGCAAGCACGTGCATTGCGTTTACAAGACCGCTCTTCTTGTCCTGAGGAAGGTCTATCTGAGTAATATCACCGGTGACAACAACACGCGAGCCCTCGCCAAACCTAGTCAAAAACATCTTCATCTGCTCGATAGTGCAGTTCTGCGCCTCGTCAAGGATTATATATGCGTCGTTGAGTGTGCGCCCGCGCATATAGGCGAGCGGAGCTACCTCAATAACGCCTCGCTCGGAAAGCATTTTGAAGTTCTCGGCGCCGAGGAAATCGTAAAGCGCATCGTATAGGGGGCGCAGGTAAGGATCGACCTTGTTTTGCAGATCGCCCGGAAGGAAGCCCAGCTTCTCCCCCGCTTCGACCGCAGGTCTTGTCAGAATAATTCGCGAGACTTCTTTGTTCTTATACGCAAGCACGGCCATCGCTACGGCAAGGTATGTTTTGCCGGTGCCGGCAGGACCGACGCCGAAGACGACGGTGTGCTTTTTCAGGGCCTGAACGTACTTCTTTTGACCAAGGGTCTTGCACTTTATCTGCTTGCCCTTGTTTGTAAAGGCCACTACGTCGTCTGCCAGCTCCAATATGAGTTCCGCATTGCCCTCCTTGGCAAGGTCTATGGCATAGCGGATACGCCCTCTGTCAACGCTCTCACCGCGTCTTATCAGCGTTAACAGCTTTTCTATGACTGCGGCGGCAGCGCAGGCTGCGCTTTCCTCACCCGTTATTTTAATGACGTCCGCGTCCGCCTTGATATGTGCGCCGGTCTCGTCCTCGATTATTTTTAAATTTT
>CALEPU010000197.1 GCA_937913075.1 uncultured Clostridia bacterium | reverse complement strand
GAAATCGCTCGCCATGCTCGCGGCGAAATCTGCTCCGCAGGTGAAATCCGCTTCGAGGGTGAAATCGTGCGGCTGAGCCGCATGATGAAAGAAACGCTGGGTTCAGAGCCCGCGCGGTTCGCTTCGCTCACAATGAAATCGCTCGCCATGCTCGCGGCGAAATCTGCTCCGCAGGTGAAATCCGCTTCGCGGGTGAAATCGTGCGGCTGAGCCGTACGATGCAAGAAACGCAGGATCCTAAACAAATCCGCTCCGCGCTTTTCCCGCCTGCGACTGCACGGTAGGTACTACCCATATTTATCACATCCGACGCGAATTTTGTCGCAGCGGCGGGAAAAACGAGCGATATATCATTTTGAGGTACCTAAAATGCCACTTTATCCACAGTTTCCACAGGGTTATCCACAATAAATATGCCCTTTGAGCTTGAAAAATACATCTTTTTCCACAGCCGAATGAACGATTTTGGCGGCCTTTTCCTCGGCAAGATACAGGGCGGATCGGCAAAATTTTTTTGAAATTGCTCTTTACAAACGGCGCGAAATATGGTAGTATCAATCAAGGGCGACCCCGTGAGGCGGTCGTCCTTATACTTTTTTAAGGAGCAAATACCATGGCAACCGTATCAAGAGGCATACGCGCACCCATCATCCGTCAGGGTGACGATATAGTTAAGATCACCGTGGAGTCCGTTTTGCAGGCGGCGCGGCAGGATGGCTTTACCCTGCACGAGAGGGACGTTATCGCCGTTACGGAGGCCGTTGTTGCTCGGGCCGACGGCAATTATGCTGCCGTGGATGATATCGCCGCGGACGTCAGGGCAAAGCTCGGCGGCGGGCATATCGGCATCGTATTCCCTATTTTGAGCCGCAACCGCTTCTCGATCTGCTTAAAGGGCATCGCAAGGGGCTGTAAAAAGCTCACGGTGCTTTTGAGCTATCCCTCCGACGAGGTCGGCAATCATCTTGTCGATCCCGATATTTTAGAGGAGGCGGGCGTTAACCCCTGGTCGGACATACTGACCGAGGAGCAGATGTACAGGGTCTGCGGCGGTGAGTGCAGGCACCCCTTCACAAACGTCGATTATATCGCGCTTTATAAGGAGCTCATAGAGGCGGAGGGCTGCGAGGCGGAGCTGATTTTTGCCAACAGGCCCGAGGTGATACTCGCGCACACGCAGGACGTGATCTGCTGTGATATTCACACAAGGGAGCGCACGCGCGCCCGCATAAAAAAGAACGGAGGACACAATATACTTACCCTCTGCGACATACTCAATGCCCCGATAAACGGCAGCGGCTACTGCCCCGACTACGGTCTCTTGGGCAGCAACAAGGCTACCGAGACGACAGTCAAGCTCTTCCCCAAGAACGCCGTCGAGGTCGCTCATGCCATACAGGCGGAGGTGCTCAACAAGACCGGCGTCAAGGTTGAAGCGATGGTCTACGGCGACGGCGCATTTAAGGATCCCGTCGGCAAGATATGGGAGCTTGCGGATCCCGTGGTATCCCCCGGCTATACCGAGGGGCTGCGCGGTCTGCCCAACGAGCTGAAGCTCAAATTCCTCGCCGATAACGACTATGCCGACCTTTCCGGTGAAGCGCTTGCAAACGTGATCCGAGAGCGCATCAGGCATAAGAACAGAGACCTCAAGGGCTCAATGCTCTCCGAGGGCACCACGCCGAGGATGCTCACCGACCTTATCGGTTCGCTCTGCGATCTGACCAGCGGCTCCGGCGACAAGGGCACGCCTATCGTTCTTGTGCAGGATTATTTCGTTAACTACGGCGACTGACAGCTTTTGATCCCGCTGCTCCGGCTCTTAACATTATGTGGGAGCCGGAGCGTTGGAAGCATCGAATGGAACTTTTCCTTTGAGGAGGCGTTGATGGAGGCGCGGCAGGCACAGAATAACGGCGCCGGCTTTGCCCGTCGCAGGG
>CALEPU010000196.1 GCA_937913075.1 uncultured Clostridia bacterium | reverse complement strand
TCGAAATCGGCCCACACAGTCCTGCCCGAGCTGATGTCCCGCAGGCTGCGCTGGATCTCTATCTCGTTTTTCCGGTCCAGGGATGAAGTGGCCTCGTCCAGTATGACGAGGTGAAAAGCGTGGAGTGGTGGGCTTCCGCCTTCTGCCACCGGAAGCGCGGCGCCACCCTGTACCGGCTGCGGCAGGATATTATTTATAAGGAATAGATCGGAGGAGAAGCGTATGGATCATCTGGAGCGGTTTTTTTCCTTTGTGGAGCAGTCCCCCACCGCCTTTCACGCGGTCGCCAACCTGAAAGAAATGCTGCAAAAGGCTTCTTTTCGGGAGTTGAAAGAGAAGGATCCCTGGCTGGTGGATGCCGGCGGAAAATATTTTGTGACCCGCAACGATTCCGCCATCATCGCTTTCTCGGTTCCGCGGGACGGGTTCGCCCCCTTTAAAATCGCCGCGGCGCACAGCGACTCCCCCGCCTTCAAGCTGAAGCCGCTGTTCGAGGATCGCGTGGAGCAGGCCTACCTCCGCCTCAATGTTGAAAAATACGGCGGCATGCTGTTCGCCCCGTGGTTCGACAGACCTCTTTCCCTCGCGGGCAGAGCAGTCGTCGAGACCGATAAGGGGGTCGAGGCGCGCCTTTTCAATATCGACCGCGACCTCTTGGTCATTCCCAACGTCGCCATCCATATGAACCGCGACATAAACGACGGCTTCAAGTACAACGCGCAGACGGATATGACGCCGCTTCTCGGCGAGGGCGACCTGAAGGGCAAATTCCGCTCCCTCGTTGCCGAGGCTGCGGGCTGCAAGGCTGAGGAGCTCTTGGGCAACGATACCTTCCTCTACCCCAGAATAAAGGGTACGGTCATCGGCGCCGAGGGCGAGTACGTAATGAGTCCGAGGCTCGACGACCTGGAGTGCGCATACTGCGGTCTTGCCGCGTTCCTTTCCGCTTCACCCTGCGAAAACGGCATTGACATGCTCTGCGTTTTCGATAACGAGGAGGTCGGCTCCGGCACAAAGCAGGGCGCGGACTCCACGCTTTTGTACGACGTCATGCAGCGCATATTAACGGCGCTCGGCAAGGGCGCCGAGGACGCCTTCCGCGCGACTGCGGCCTCCTTCATGCTCTCCGCGGATAACGCTCATGCCGTTCATCCCAATCACCCCGAGAAGACCGACGCCGAGAACTGCGTTTTCATGAACGAGGGCATTGTGATAAAATTCAACGCCAATCAAAGGTATACCACCGACGGCGTATCGGCGGCGTTCTTCCATCGCATACTTAAAGAGCACGGCATACCCTGTCAGCACTTCGCAAACAGGAGCGACGCCGCGGGCGGCGGCACGCTCGGTAATATCTCCGGCAGTCACGTTTCCGTCAACACCGTAGATATAGGGCTCGCGCAGCTTGCTATGCACTCCTGCTGTGAGACCGCGGGCGTTAAGGATATAGCTTACATGACGGACGGCATGCGCGCCTTCTATGAGACGCCGGTTACGCCGGGACGCGACGGCGAGTTTTTCATGTAATGTAAAAAGTATGTAAAACCCTTGTTTGCGCCCCGTATAACGAATATCTCGGGTTGCAATCGCGCGGCAATGTGATATAATATTATTGCAATATAAGACAAGGAGGTTTTATTCTTATGGTAGAGATAGAGCTTAAAACTGCTGACTTCGAAAACGAGGTTGCAAAGAGCGAGCTGCCCGTTCTGGTGGATTTCTGGGCTTCGTGGTGCGGTCCCTGCAAAATGCTCGCGCCCTTCGTGGGGCAGATAGCAATGCAGTATGACGGCAGGCTCAAGGTCTGCAAGGTCAACGTCGATGAGGAGCCGGAGCTTGCGCGCCGCTTCAAGATAATGAATATCCCCACGCTGCTGCTCTTTAAGGACGGCGAGGTAGCAGCCAAGGAAGTCGGCTTCCAGCAAAAGGCGAAGCTTGTTAACTGGCTGGACAGTCTGGTCTGAAAAGGAAAATAAAACGCAGTATCCCGGGAGCCCCTGCTCTCGGGATACTTTATTAAACCGATTGACAAGCGCCGAAGCATGTGGTACAATAAGCTCGGTTAGAGGCGTCTAACTAAATACAGAATCGGAACCCGTTTCCGGAAAGGTCGATATTATGGGTCTTGAATTCATCACTGCGCTTGCAATAGCATCTGTCGGCTTTGCTGCAAATCAGGGTATAAAAAAGGTCTGCCGCAGATATATAGCGGCGGAGAACAAGCGAAGGTAAACGATTATTTTACTTGCAATATGCTTCCGATTGTGTTATCCTTCGATAAACGATATGCACTTTGACGGGGAGGAACGGCTTTGAAGATACAAAAGGCTTCCGAGGATTACCTTGAGGCGATGCTCATGATGCAGGAGCGGCACGGCTACATCCGCTCGATAGACGTGGCGGCGCAGCTCGGCGTCACAAAACCCAGCGTCAGCTATGCCACAAAAAGGCTAAGGGAGAACGGCTATATTAAGATGGATCCCGACGGGCTCATCACGCTTACCGATAAGGGCATGGAGATCGCCGACCGTATGTATACGCGGCATAAGATCCTTACCAAATGCCTTATCTCGATCGGCGTTGACGACAGAACCGCCCGTGAGGACGCCTGCCGTATCGAGCATGATATCAGCGAGCAGACCTTCGACGCCATCTGCAATTTTATCAAAGGGATGAATTAAATATGAAACGTGTTCTTTATACCGCCGCAGCGCTGCTGCTGGCGACAGCCTTTGCGCTCTTGGCGGGCTGCACCCGTAACGAGGAGACCGAGCCGGAGCTTACTGCCGCGGCCCCCACACAGGCGGCCGAACGGGGGGAGGAGTCGGCTAAGCAGCAGTCCGGCGGCAATAAGCAGACAGAGACGGATGACGGCAACAAGGCCAAAAAGCTCGAGCCCGCTACCTATACCGTCAGGTCGGAGGACTGCTTTAAGGAGGGCGGCTTTGTGAGCTTCCTTGCGCTCAAAACGACAAAGCTCACCGTCACCGTGGACAGCGCATACGCCGAGGTCGGCTTTGAGATATACGTCCTCGATGACAAATTCGGCGACGCGCTGCGCTATATCCCGCAGACGTATGAGCCCTTGCTTGCCGAGAGCGGCGAGCTTAACGTTACGGCAGGGCAGTACGTTTATATCTACTGCACCGTGAACAGCTTCACCGCCGCCGAGCCGGTTGAGGGCGCAACGGTGACGTTTACGGGCGTTGGGCTGCCGGAATAAGCTTAATAAATGCTGTAAAAGCGCCTTCGGGCGCTTTTTGATTTGTCAGAGTGCATCGGAAGGGGGTGCGGGGGCAAAGCCTCTGCCGAATAAAACCGTTTGCGGCGGCTTGTACGGCGCAAACGGAACAAAGTCGGAGGCTTTGGTTCTTATGTTTTTGAACGACCGTGAGGCAAAGCCGAACAGTTCAAAAACGCCAAAAACTCAAAGAGACGGCGAATGCCGTCTCTTTGAAAGCGTTAGCTTATTAGACAATACCCTGAGCCATCATGGCGTCGGCGACCTTCTTGAAGCCGGCGAGGTTAGCGCCTGCAACGAGGTTGTAGCCGAGACCTGCCTCCTCAGCGGCCTCCATGGAAGCCTTGTGGATGTTGATCATGATGTTGTGGAGCTTGGAATCGACTTCCTCGGCGCTCCAAGCAAGACGCTCGGAGTTCTGGCTCATCTCAAGACCGGAAACGGCGACGCCGCCGGCGTTGACAGCCTTGGAGGGAGCAACGATCATGTTCTTCTGAGCCATCATGTACTGGAGAGCATCGTTGGTGGTGGGCATGTTGGCTACCTCGATGTAGTACTTGACGCCGTTGGCAACGATCTTCTCGGCAGACTCCATAAGAACGTCATTCTGCATTGCGCAGGGCATGACGATGTCGACCTTGCGGCCGAAGGGCTTCTCGCCGGGGAAGAACTCTACGCCGAACTTGTCAGCGTAATCCTGCACGCGGTTGCGGCGGGAAGCGTTCATCTCGAGCATGTATTCGATCTTCTCCTCGGAGGTAATTCCCTCGGGATCGTAGATGTAACCGTCGGGACCGGAGAGGGTGACTACCTTACCGCCGAGCTCGGCGACCTTCTTGGTGACGCCCCATGCTACGTTGCCGAAACCGGAAACGGCGATGGTCTTGCCCTTGATGGTGTCGTTCTCATGCTTGAGGACTTCGCAGAGATAGTAAACAGCGCCGTAACCGGTCGCCTCGGGACGGATCAGGGAGCCGCCGAAGCTGAGGCCCTTACCGGTGAGAACGCCGTTCTCGTAAGCGTCGCGGATCCTCTTGTACTGACCGAACATGTAGCCGATCTCACGACCGCCAACACCCATATCGCCCGCGGGAACGTCCACGTTGGGGCCGATGTGACGCTGGAGCTCGGTCATGAAGCTCTGGCAGAAGCGCATGATCTCGCCGTCGGACTTGCCGGTGGGATCGAAGTCGGAGCCGCCCTTACCGCCGCCCATGGGGAGGGAGGTGAGGCTGTTCTTGAAGGTCTGCTCGAAGCCGAGGAACTTCATGGTGTCAAGGGAAACGTTCTTATTGAAGCGGATACCTCCCTTGTACGGGCCGATAGCGCTGTTGAACTGTACGCGGAAGCCGCGGTTTACGTTGACCTTGCCCTGA
>CALEPU010000195.1 GCA_937913075.1 uncultured Clostridia bacterium | reverse complement strand
GGCATGAGCGCGACTGCGGGAGAGCGGAAGGTGCTCATGGCAACGAGCGTTACGAGCAGCACCGCCATGAACGCAACGAGTATCAGCTTATGATCCGCCGTTTTCTTCGCGGCGTACGCCTGACGGGCAGGGACGTAATAGGTGTCCCATTCGGTCTGTGCCGCCTTGCTTGCTTCGGCGTCTTCGCCGTTGATCCTGTTCAGCACTTCCACGAGCTCCTCCTCGGTGTACTTTTCGGAGAGCACGTACTTCTCGCCGTCGTGAGTGATAAGCTCCGCATCGGCAATGCCGCTGTAGTTATACACGACGGAAACGCCCTTATCGGTCATATCGGCGCCGGAATGGAGCACATTGAGCTGAGCGTTGTCTATGAAGGAGAGCGCAATAAACGCGATAACAGCAACTACCGTGCCGACTGCGATAAACGGCGTGCGGCGGCCGTGCTTCGATTTGCATCTGTCGGAAATGGCGCCGAAGAGCGGCAGCATGAAAAGCGCCAGCACGTTATCGAGCGCCATGATAACGCCCGACCAGCCCTGAGCCATGCCGAACTTATCCGTCAGTATCTTGGGGATAATGTTGTCATACGCCTGCCAGAAGGCGCAGATAAGGAAGAAAGCAAACCCCACGCACACAGTGCGCCAATACTTGAGCTTCATAATAAGATGCCTCCAAGATGATCCGCTCCGAAAAAATGTGAAATTTTTGTCGAAGCCCTAAAATGTATATACATTTTAACACAAAAGGTGTATAATAACAACCTGAATATTCTTTCCGAGAGGTCGTTGATGAATTGGGGCATATTTGCGGCGGTCGTCGCTGCCGCAGCGCTTTTGATTATTGGTCTGCTGCTGTGGCTCTCCGCCTGTGCGTCCTTCGATGAAGAGCTTAAAAAGAGAGTGCGTCCCTTTATAGGCAAATGCTATGCCCATAAGGGGCTTTATTTAAAGGATCAATCCGTGCCGGAGAATTCCATGCCCGCCTTCCGCGCTGCTCTTGCCCGCGGCTACGGCATCGACTGCGACGTGCAGCGCACATGGGACGGCGAGGCGGTCTGCTTCTGCGATACCCACATGCGCGCCGCCTGCGGCATAGACGAAAAAATGGTCTCCTTCAACTACGAGCATTTAAAGCAGCTCAAGCTCTACGGTACTAACGAGCACATGCCTCTCCTGCGCGACCTGCTTGCCGAGGTCAACGGAAAGGCGCCAATGATGATCGAGGTCAAATCTCCCGCGGGCATGGAGGGCATTTCGACCACCTGCTCCGCGATATATAAGGTTTTAAAGGATTATCGCGGACCTTACTGCATAGTAAGCTTCGATCCTCACGTTTTAAAATGGTTCCGTCTCAACGCGCCCGAGGTGCTGCGCATGCAGGCGAGCATGCCATATTTTGACTGGCGGGAGTCGGAGCGCAACCCGTTCCGCTGCTTCTATATGAGCCGCCTGCTCTGCAACGCAAAATCCCGCCCGCACATGATAGCTTACAGCCTCGGCAAGAAGAACATAGGCTTCCGCCTTGCCCTGCGCCGCGGCAACCCGCTGCTGCTCTATACCAACAACCGCAGACATCGCCATAAGGAGCTTATGGAAAGCTGTGATATGCTCGTGTTCGAGGATTATCTGCCGGAGAAATGAACCTAAAAAAACCTTCCCGCAATGGAAAGGTTTTTTTCAAACCAAATTGTATGACGCGGAAGCCCGGCTAACCCTCTGGCGCGCCAAAGCTCCACGTATCTCCTCCGTCATGAGTTATAAACCAGCAATAGCGCCTTCCGATATACTGCGCGTTATCTTCTTCATAATATTCCAGCCAGATAATTATAACCCCATTGTCGCCGTTAAAATACGGGGACATAGCCCCTGAGCGTCCATAGCCGTAATACTCCTCAGGGATAGTGAGGTCCAACTCCTGCCAGCTTTGTCCCCCGTCCTCCGTTCTTACCACGCGGAAATCTCTGCCGTCATTATAGGATAAGCTGTATAAGCTGAGATATCCGACCTTGTCAGACAGTATCCTTGCGCCGGTTACGGACGGCTGATAATAAGAGTCGTTACAGCCGCCAAATTCATACCAATTCTCACCGTCGTCAGACCGATAGATTACATGCAGTCTTTTAGTATGCGGACTATCCAGGCTATAACCGGTAAATACAACATAATCATCCCCGCAAAAACCGCAAACGTATGGATACAGCTCGGGCTCCCAAACGCCGTCGACCCCCATGCCAAGATACTTCGCCATGTATTCCACGATCCGGTCCCTTGCTTCGATACCCAGTTCAAGCGGATAGCGTTTCAATTCATCCGCCAGAAAAAAATACTCGAGCTCGTATGACGCTCCTTCGGGATCGGAACGATATGTGCGCACCGCAGTATTGTATGCCGCAAGGTAACCGCCGTTGAGATCGGCTCCCAGTCCAAAAAACAAATCATTATGTTTTCCCTCCAGCACTTCAAAATCCGAGTTTTTAAGCGATGAAGGCTCGCTCATGATCCTTTGCGAAAGCAATTCGGTCTCCGCGCTGTTGTGAGTGCTGAAGCTTGCCCTGTCCGTTGGCTGCTCGATCATTTGCGGGAATTCAGGCTCCTGTTCGGGCGTCGCTTCTGCAACAGTGGTCATCTCAGGCTCGTCCTCGGCTGTTTGGGCTCCTATACCCAAGCAGCCGGGGCTTATCAGCAGTACTGTGGATATAATGACCGTCAGGAATGCAGCAACCTTATTTAAGCAAGTCATTCAGTTTCCTCCTCTATTATGGTTAATTATTTTATTAATAGCATGTTATTCTCAATCGAATATTTTGTCAATACTTTTTAATTTGGTTTTTAACACTTTCAGATATTTAATCACAACCTACGCTATGCATTGACATAATCGACCAATGCTTTTATAATGTGGTCAAAGCCAACTGCATACGGAGGTAATATAATGTCAAAGATGCTTTCGCTCATAGTGCCCGTTTACAACGAGGAGGAGGTGCTTCCCGAGTCCTTCCGTCAGATGGACGCTCAGATGAAAAAGATCGGCTATCCCTATGAGATAATCTACGTAAACGACGGCAGCCGTGACAGCTCTATGAAGATACTGCGCGGCATAGCCAAGGATAACCCGCAGGTGAAGGTGCGCTCGTTCAGCCGCAACTTCGGGCATCAGACCGCCGTTACCTGCGGCATGGACGCGGCTAAGGGCGACGCGCTCATTATAATAGACGTTGACTTGCAGGATCCGCCCGAGGTAATAGCGGATATGGTCAAGGCTTGGGAGAACGGCGCCGACATCGCTTACGGCAAGCGCCTCAAAAGAAAGGGCGAGACGATATTCAAAAAGGTCACCGCTTTCATGTACTACCGCGTGCTGCGCGCCATGAGCGCTACGGCGATACCCTTGGACACGGGAGATTTCCGTCTTATCGACCGCAAGGTCGCCGACGTGTTTTTGAAGATGCGTGAGCACAACCGCTTCCTGCGCGGCATGAGCGGCTGGATGGGCTTTGAGGCAGTGCCCGTGGAATACGTGCGCAACGAGCGCTTTGCCGGCAAGACGAAGTACACTCTCAAAAAGATGCTGCGTCTTGCATCCGACGGAATAATCGGCTTCTCCGACAGGCCCTTAGATCGGAAGAGCGTCGTGTAGGGAAA
>CALEPU010000194.1 GCA_937913075.1 uncultured Clostridia bacterium | reverse complement strand
CGGCGGCGCTTATTTATGGCATCGCGCCCGAGGCGGTCAGCCCCGAGCAGCGCCGCATTAGCCTGAGCCGCAAGGAGGTATTGCTTGAGGAGGATCCCGAGCTCGCTGAGCAGCTCCGCGCCGAGAAGGAAGAGCGTGAGCGTGCAGCCGCCGAGCGTGCCGAGAAGCGCGCGCAGGAGGCACAGGCCCGTCAGCAGCAGGCGCAGCAGCGTGATGAGAAGCGTCGTGAGCGCACTGAGCGTACCGATCGTCCCGAGCGTCCCGAGAGGCGCCGCCGCGAGGATGCAGACTATGAGCTGCCTCCCGTACAGTCCTCCACCACAAGCCTTGCAAATCTGCTTGGTGATTTCTCCGCCGCCGCGGAGGAGGGCGAGAACAACTGATTTTAAGTTGTCAGCCTAATGGCTTATATTGCAGGCGGGTAATTCGCCCGTCTGCATTTTTTTGTAATGTAAAAGAGCTGCTTCATCGATGAACATAACCGCCTTTCATTAAAAACAAGCATGGCTGCCGGTTTTGCGCCATGCTTGTTTTAATGAGCTTCGTCAGATCAATGCAGGATTTTAGGCAATGGATTATTTCTCCGAGCCGTCATCGTCCTGAACAAATTCCGAGCGGATAGCGTCGGAATAATCGGTTAACGGATAGAGCAGCTTCCATTGCTCCAAAAGCTTCTCGTACTGAGCGTCGAGCTTCGTTTCTGCAAGCTCGTCCCTCCAACTCAGCCAGCGGGCGTCGCCTATTTCATATTCAACAGCACCCTTTTTAAACTCCTTGTTTACGATTATATAATGAATGCCCGGCTCTGTTGCGACCTTTACGACCTTGGTGCCGTCCAAAAGCTCGAAAAATTCTATATCGGGTATTTCATAAATCACGTCATCCGAAGGAGACCAGCTCCCGTAATAGAGGTTCATTGCGGCGTACACAAATCCGGGATAATAATAGTTATCATAATCGCCGTGAATAATGTAGCCGTTCTCACGGTAGCCCTCGTCATCCATGCCGGGATCCTCGCCGTATTCGTTTTCGAGCGCCATAAAGGCTTCAAAATCTGCTGCGTTTGCTATTGCGGACTCAAGCTCTGCCTCGGTTTCGTTTCGGCTATGCGTATCGTATCCAGTGCTTCCGTCTTCCGAGAATTGATCGAAAAGAAGAAGTATGTGGTTGACACTGAAGCAATCGTCGGGAATGTAGACGGGGAAGGCGCCGGAGCCCATCGCATATGCCTCATAAGCATCCTTAAAGGAGATCATTGAAATATCCTCAGAGGATTCAAGCTGCTCGTTAAAATATGCGATGATATCATCCTCGGAAAGCTCTATCTCTTCGCGGAGCTGCTCGTAGTATTTATCGGTGATCTTATACATGAGGAGGTTTTTCCTTGCAAGCTCGATAAAGGTTTCATAATCGAGCCCGTCGGCGGCAAGATCTTCATTGAGGAGCTTGATCGCCTCCTCGCGCCGCAGGTCGTCATCTGTTATCGATTCATCAACATCGTTTTTGTACTGAGATATAATATTCTCAAGCTGTGAATTAAAATCTTCTTCAAATGCAGCGTACTCGTCTGAGTCGAGCTGAACGCCGTTCTCTATCGCCGCGTTATAAATGCATACAACGGAGGAAGCGTCCATAACGACTATATCAAAATAGTCCGAAGGCGTGATCGCTCCGTAGAGCATGTACATATAGTACTGGTTGGAGTAATACGCATTACGGAAATCATAGAGAGTATAATCGATGTTTTTGCTCGAAATGACAACAGGATTGCCCTTGACCTTATTGGACTCCGAGACCGCAGGAGCCTGAGTGGGTTGAGCGGTATCGCCGCTCTTGTCGAGCGAGCAGCCGATGCTGAGCAAAAGTACTGCAAGCATAACAAGAATTGTGAAGGTGCTGACTGTTCTTTTAATGACCATGATAATAAACTCCTTGTTGGTATAAAACAATTATACCAGAGCTGTTTGTTATTTCAAGCTTTTTTATTGAAACGGGCGTGATAATGTTGTATAATTATAATGTATTTTTATGCACGGAGGCAAATGATGCAGGCAAAGTTTGTTGAAGATCAAATAATAAAAGAGTCATACAGCGCTATCGAGCGGCTGCGCCAAAGGCTTTTGGGCGTCAGTCCTCGTTATTATATTGAGACTTATGGCTGTCAAATGAACGAACACGATTCCGAAAAGATAGCCGGTATGCTTGAAAGCGTCGGCTACGTTCCGGCCGTATCCAAGAACGACGCCGACCTCATATTGTTCAATACATGCTGCATTAGGGACCATGCCGAAAAACGAACCTTTGGCAACGTAGGTTTTGTTAAGGAATTAAAGCAGAATAATCCCGCTCTCATCACCGCGGTCTGCGGCTGTATGATGCAGCAGCGCGAGGTTGCAAAGCGGCTCGCCTCACGGTTCCCCTTCGTTGATTTGGTGTTCGGCACAAACGAGCTGCACATATTCCCTCAGATGCTTGAAAAGGTCATGGACGGCGGCAGAGTATTCGAGATAAAGGATATAGAGGGCGAAATAGCCGAGGGACTGCCCATTAAAAGAAACGAGGGCTTTTCTACATTTGTCAATATAATGTACGGCTGCAACAATTTCTGCTCTTATTGCATCGTTCCTTACGTCAGAGGGCGTGAGAGGTCGAGGAGGGCGGAGGATATCGTCGCCGAAGTCAGGCACGTCGTAGAGGCAGAGGGCTTTACCGAGGTAACACTGCTTGGTCAGAACGTCAATTCTTATGATGACAACGGGATCAAATTTCCGGAGCTTTTGCGCAGGGTCAATGAAATCGAGGGACTTCGCAGGTTAAGGTTCATGACCTCGCACCCGAAGGACCTATCGCATGAGCTTGTTATGGCTATGGCGGAGTGCGATAAGGTCTGTCCCCATATACATTTGCCGGTGCAGTCCGGCAGCAACCGCATATTGCAGCTTATGAACCGCAGGTACACAAGGGAGCATTATCTCGACCTTGTAAAAGACCTGCGAGAGAACGTGCAGGGCATCGAGATCACTACCGACATCATAGTCGGCTTCCCGACGGAAACGGACGAGGATCTTAACGATACGCTTGATCTTGTTAGGAAGGTCGGCTATTCTGCCGCTTATTCCTTCGCCTATTCCGTAAGACCGGGCACAAAGGCTGCTTCGATGGATGGGCAGATCCCAGAGGAGATCAAGAAACAGCGCCTTGCGCTTTTAAACGAGGTCATTCTTGAGTCGGTCAACGGTGCGAACGACAAGTACATCGGCACCGAGGACGAGATACTTATCGAGGGCGTTGACACAAGGGGCGAGCCGATGCTTTTCGGTAAGCTGGGCTGCTTGAAGATGGTCTATGTCAAGGGCGATGAGAGCCTTATCGGCACATACCACAGGGCAAGGATCACCGGAACAAGGTTTAATTCGCTCGTCGGAGAGCTGATGGATTAAGGAAAAATATATGGCTTCGTTGACACCGATGATGCAGCAATATCTGGAGTTGAAGCAGAAGTACAGCGATTGCTTACTTTTCTTCCGCTTGGGTGATTTTTATGAAATGTTCTTTGAGGACGCGCTTACCGCTTCCCGTGAGCTTGAAATCGTTTTGACTGCGAGGGATTGCGGGCTTCCCGAGCGAGCGCCGATGTGCGGCGTGCCGTATCATTCCGTTAACGGCTATATCAACAAGCTTATAGACAGGGGCTACAAGGTTGCTATTTGTGAGCAGTTGGAGGACCCCGCTCTTGCCAAAGGTCTTGTTGAAAGAGACGTTATTCGAGTGATAACCCCCGGTACCGTCATTGAGGAGCAGATGCTTCCCGACAGGAAGAACAATTACATCTGCTCGATATACTGCACAAACAGCGCTGCGGAGTTCGCGTATTGCGATGTTTCGACCGGCGACTTTTACATAATAGATATCTACGGCAGCCGCACGCAGAATGAGCTGATGGATCAGCTTACTCGTGTCGAACCGAGAGAGATAATCGCAAACGAGGCTTTTTTTGCCAAGGAATTCCTCTCAAAATGGGTTGCTTCTCATTATTATACCGAAAAGAAGGAGCAACGGTTTTTTGACGTTGAACGCGGTCAAAAGCTGCTGACAGAGCATTTTAAGGTCAACACCCTTGCAGGCTTTGGAGTCAACGATCATTCGCCCGCTGTTGCCGCCTGCGGCGCTCTGATGCGCTATCTGCTTGATACACAGAAGAATACATTGCAGCATATCAAAAAGCTTACTCCTGTTCTTACGCGTGATTATATGGGGCTCGATTCTTCCACAAGACGAAATCTCGAGCTTACGGCTCCTCTTCGCTACGATGGCAATAAGCGCAATACGCTTTTGGGAGTTATAGATAAGACTAAGACCGCAATGGGCGGCAGAATGCTTCACTCATGGATAGATCAGCCGCTTCAATCCGCAGAAGCCATCAATATGAGGCTGGACGCGGTTTCCCTGCTTTATAAAAACGGTAAGGAACGCGGCGCACTGTGCGAGGCGCTTTCGGATATTTACGACATCGAAAGGCTTTGCAGCCGCATCGCCTATGGGACAGTCAACGCGAGGGACTGCGTTGCAATGCGCCGTACGCTTTTAAGGCTTCCCGGCGTTATAGCTGTGCTCTCCGGGCTTGTAGATTCAAAGTCCAAACGACCTGCCGCAAGGCAGCAGAAGCCGACTGAACGCGACGGTATCAGCCTGCTTTCGCCCGAGATGGGCTTTGTTGATGACTGCGCCGATCATGATGCCGATGATGCAGGGTTTATCGAGGATATTATGGCAAGGCTCGATCCCATGGAGGATATAAGGTTATTGCTGGAAAGCGCCATTGTGGACGAGCCGCCCGTTTCCGTCAAGGACGGTGATATAATCCGCGAGGGCTATAATGCCGAGGTAGACGAGCTGCGCGCGCTATCGCACGGCGGCAAGAGCGCAATAGCAAAGCTTGAGGCCGCCGAAAAGGAGCGTACAGGTATCAAAAACCTTAAAATAGGCTATAACAGGGTATTCGGCTATTATATCGAAGTTACAAACTCATATAAATCGCTTGTACCGTTGGAGTATCAGCGCAAGCAGACCCTTGCCAACGCCGAGCGATATATAACGCCTGAGCTTAAACAGCTTGAGGAAAGGATAATAGGCGCGCAGGAGCGATGCATTGGTCTTGAATATGAGCTGTTTTGTCAGCTTCGCGGTGTGCTTGCCGATTGTATCGAAAGGCTCAAAACCAATGCTGAGCTTATCGCAAGGCTCGATTGCTGTTGCTCGCTTGCTTCCGTCGCCGCAGATAATGGGTATTGCCGGCCTAAGATAAACAAGAGCGGCAAAATCAGTATCGTCGACGGTCGCCATCCCGTTGTCGAGCGCAGCGTTAAGGACGCATTTATTCCCAATTCTGCCGAGCTTAATGACGGCAATGACCGCGTCATAATACTGACCGGACCTAATATGGCGGGCAAGAGCACATTCATGCGGCAGGCTGCTCTCATTGTACTAATGGCGCATATCGGATCATTCGTTCCGGCTGCGCAGGCTAATATCTGCATCGTCGACAGAATATTTACCAGGGTCGGCGCATCCGACAGCCTTTCTACGGGGCAGAGCACCTTTATGGTTGAGATGAGCGAGATGGCTAACATCCTCAACAATGCCACCTCAAAGAGCCTGCTTATAATCGACGAAATAGGCAGGGGTACGAGCACATTTGATGGGCTCAGTATAGCGTGGGCTGTCCTCGAATACATTGCCGACAAGAAAAAGTGCGGCGCTAAGACCCTGTTTGCGACGCATTATCACGAGCTTACCGAGCTTGAAGGCAAGCTCGACGGCGTCAAAAACTACCGCGTCACCGTTAAGGAGCACGGCGATGATATCATATTCCTTCGCCGTATAATGCGCGGCGGCGCCGACAAGAGCTTTGGCATACAGGTAGCAAGGCTTGCTGGTCTGCCAGCCGATCTTATCGAGCGTTCGAAGGATATACTTCATCAGCTCGAGGATTCCGATATCAATAAGGCTGCTGACAGGGTTAAGAGCTTCGATCCCGTACAGGTAAATTTACTTGGCGCGGAGATGAAGGGCGATATTATTGAGGAACTTAAATCACTCGACGTTGACAGGATGACGCCCATGGAGGCGCTTGCGCGGCTCTATGAGCTCAGCACGAGGGCAAAGCTATGATAGTTAGAAGGATAAACATTTTGGACCCCTCCGTGGCGAACAAAATAGCCGCGGGCGAGGTCGCCGAGAGACCGGCTTCCGTTGTAAAGGAGCTTGTAGAAAACAGCCTTGACGCGGGTTCTACTGCGGTTACTGTTGAAATTCGCGAGGGCGGTATTGACTATATTAGGGTCAGCGATAACGGCTGCGGCATACCTGCTGAGGACGTTGCCTTAGCTTTTCTGCGACACGCGACGAGCAAGCTCGTTTCGGCAGAAGGGCTTGACGGTATTGAGACCCTCGGCTTTCGAGGTGAGGCGCTTGCGTCGATAGCGGCTGTATCCCATGTGGAGCTTCGGACGAGGACGGAGGACGCCGAGTTCGGCACAATGCTTCGGCTCGACGGAGGTGCGGCAGGGGAATGTACGCCCTGCGGCTGTCCTCCCGGGACTGCCATTGAGGTCAGCGAACTCTTTTACAACGTGCCGGCAAGGCTCAAATTCTTAAAATCCGCGAGAGGCGAGGCCGGTGCGGTCGGTGATTATATTTCCCGCCTGATACTTGCCAGCACCGATACCTCTTTCCGCTTTATCAGCAATGGCAAGCCCGTGTATCACAGTCATGGCGACGGCTCACTCATGAATGCGATAATTTGCGTTTACGGCGCAGATGCTGCTGAGCATATAATGCCTGTCCGCTATGACGACGGTTACGTGCTGATAGAAGGCTATTGCGGTGACGAATTTCTTTCCCGCAGTACAAGGGTTCAGCAGTCAGTATTCGTTAATGGCCGTTACATCAAAAACCAGCAGATATCCTATGCGGCGCAGAGAGCTTACAATACAAGGCTTATGGTGGGCAGGTTCCCATTCTTCGTGCTGAATGTCAAGCTTTCTCCGCGAGAGGTGGACGTCAATGTTCATCCCAATAAGCTGACAGTAAAATTCAGGGATGAAGAAAGGATCGGCGCAGCAGTCTCCGCCGCTCTGCATGAAGCGCTTGCATATAAGGGGCGTCCTTCGAATGACGATGAATTTCATACGGATAAAGCAGCGTTTCATCCGGAAACAGATGCTCCTGCTCCCGCTGATGTTTCAGCTTACAACAGCTTGCCTGATCCCGCTGAGAACAGCCTCAGTATAAAGAACGAAAAGGCAGATCGACCCTCGATGGAAGACCTCTATTCGCTCTTTCATATCGAAAAGCAGAAGAGCTATGTTGAGAGTGAATCGGAGCATGAAGCCGCTTCGCGCAAGCCGATGGATGTAAATATTTCTCCTGCGCCGTCACAAAACGTGATGCTCAACGACAGCGGTATTGCCGGCGCAGCGGTTACATCTGCCGCAGACGTGATGACATTCGATTTTCGCCATGCGGACGATAGGGAGCTGTTAAGATCTGAGCCGATTACTTTTGACGTCAGCCCTTACAGGATAATCGGTGTGGCATTCGATACCTATATCATAGTAGAGCAGGGTGAAGCCGTGTTCTATATAGATCAGCACGCCGCACACGAGCGCATACTGTATGAAAGGCTCATCAAGAACGAGCTTAGGTTTCACTCTCAACTCCTGCTTACAAAGCAGATCATAAGCCTTACTCCGCCGGAGTTTGAGCTTCTGATGTGCAATATAGAAAGGTTTTCCGAGCTCGGCTTTGATATCGAGGAGTTCGGTTCGACCTCTGTAAGCGTGCAGTCAATACCCTTTGGAGTAAAGACGAGCTCCGCTGAAAGGCTTATCCGCGATATGATCGCAATTTTGGAGAAGCAGGGCAGCGTTTCGGAGCTCGATATGGTGAGGTCTTCGCTCATTCAGGCAAGCTGCAAGCATGCTATAAAGGCAGGTCAACAGCTCGATAACGCTCAAATCGCCGAGCTTTTAAGCTTTTACGCCGCTGAGGGCTCGCCACGTACCTGCCCGCACGGGCGGCCGGTGATGCTCTGCGTTACAAAGCGAGAGCTTGAAAAGAGCTTTAAGAGGATAGTCTGATGGCAAAACCCACCGTTTTTTTCATAGTCGGAGCCACTGCGACCGGCAAGACTGCCGCTGCCGTGGATATTGCGCTTAAAGTAGGGGGCGAGGTCATATCAGCCGATGCAATACAAATTTATCGAGGGCTTGATAAGGGCTCGGCAAAGCCCGACTCAGAGGAGATGAAGGGCGTTCCGCATCATTTTATCGACATTGTGGATTATACCTGTGACGATTACAATGCAGCGAGATTTTCCGCCGATGCTCTTAAATGTATTGAAGAAATAATCCGCCGGGGACGCGTGCCGATCGTTGCCGGAGGAACCGGGCTGTATGTTAACTCGCTCGTGTATCCGCTTAATTTCACTGCTGTTAAGCCCAATGAGCTTTTGCGAGCTGCGCTCATTGCCGACGAAGAAGCATCTCCCGGCACTCTGTACGAGCGGCTGCGCATGCTCGACGCTGATGCGGCTGCGCGGCTTCACCCTAACGATACAAAGAGGATCGTCAGAGCATTGGAGGTTTGCCTCACGACAGGCACAAGCCTGACAGCTCAGGCCGGTGACTTTCTTAACACTCGCAACACTCAAATATCCATACGCCCAATAATGGCGGGTATCACCATGGACAGAGCATTGCTCTACCAAAGGATTAACCGCAGAGTAGATATAATGCTTGAAAACGGGCTCGTTGATGAGGCGAAAAGGCTCTATGACGCCTGCGGAAGCCGCGATATCCACTCTATGCAGGCAATAGGTTACAAGCAGCTTATAGCTTGGTTTGAGGGCGAATGTACTTACGAAGAAGCTGTTGAGGCTATAAAGCGCGAGACGCGAAGGTTTGCCAAGAGGCAGATCGCATGGTTCAAGCGTGATGATCGTATTCGCTGGTTTGATGCGTTGGAGTATGATACTCCCGCCAAGCTTTACGACGCAATGTATGATTATTTTGTTAAGGAGACGGCAAATGGCGGAGAAGCTTAACATTCAGGATACTTTTTTGAACGCGGTGCGCAAGGCCGAACAGCCTGTTACCATCCACATCATCAATGGTTTCACATTGAAGGATGTACTCGTCAAAAGCTTTGACAATTACTCCATGCTTGTTGAATGCGAGGGCAAGCAGATGATGATCTATAAGCATGCTGTCTCGACTATAACCGCCGCACAGCATGTCACGCTCGGCGAATAATACCTGTTGCAGAGGAAACATTAAATGAGCACAAATAATTCTGAGTTGATTAAATTGGCCGAGAGCGAGCTTAAAGACGTTTTCACCCGTATAGAGCAGGTGGAATATGTCGTCCAGGAGCGCATTATTGAAGCGTTCCGCTCGGAGCGCATTGCCGCCCGTCATTTTAATCCAACCACGGGCTACGGCTACGACGACGAGGGCAGAGATACGCTCGATAGGCTATTCGCCAAGGCGATGTGCAGTGAAGCAGCGCTCGTCGTTCCGCAGCTTTCATCGGGCACTCACACCTTGTTTGCGGCGCTTTCGGCGCTGCTTCGTCCGGTAGACACGCTGCTCTGCGCTGCGGGTCAGCCATATGATACGCTGCTCGAGGCGATAGGCATTCAGGGCAAAGCATCAGGCTCGCTTGCTGAGTTCGGTGTTAAGTATGAACAGATAGATTTGACCGAGCAGGGAAGCATTGATATGGGTAGGCTTTCGAAAGCTCTTAAAATAGCTCCCAAGGTCGTGTATTTTCAGCGTTCGCGCGGATACGCATGGAGAGAGTCATTAAAGCCTATTGATATGCAGCCCGCGTTTGAGCTGATCAAGTCTGTAAGCCCTGATAGTATCATTATGGTCGACAACTGCTACGGCGAGTTCACCTGCACGCAAGAGCCGACTGCATTCGGCGCCGACCTCATTGCAGGCTCGCTCATTAAAAACCCCGGCGGAGGGATAGCTCATACCGGCGGCTATATTGCGGGCAGGCGCGATATCATAGAAGCTGTTGCAAATCGCATTACAGTTCCCGGCATAGGCAGAGAGGCAGGCTGCTATCCCGCAGGTTACTTGCCGTATTATCAGGGGCTTTTCATTGCTCCGCATACCGTTGCGCAGGCATTGAAGACCTCTGCGTTATTTGCGAGGGTTTTTGAATTACGCGGAATGCAGTCCATGCCCGCGTCCGACTCCGAAAGAAGCGATATCGTTCAGGCACTCCGTTTTGATAATAAACAGCAGCTTATAGAGTTTTGCCGAGTTATACAGTCGGTCTCGCCGGTGGACAGCTTTGTAGTTCCTGAGCCATGGGCAATGCCGGGCTACACTGACGAGGTCATAATGGCGGCGGGAACCTTTATACAGGGCGCTTCGATCGAGCTTACCGCCGACGCTCCGATAAGGGAACCATATACCGGCTATATTCAAGGGGCGCTTACTTACGGACACGGCAGATACGCTGTCGAACGTGTGCTCGACGCACTCGATAATATGTAAATAACGACAGAATGATCAAAGAGCCTGTACTATGTGATATCATAATTGCTTGCAGGCTCTTTTTATACTCCGAAAAAAATCAATATGAGCGAATAAGACCTATCACCTTGCCGATGACCTCGACAGTGTCAGCAGGGCAGAGGATGGGCTCCATCTCAGCGTTTTCCGGCTGCAAACGAATGACGCCGCCGCTTTCGTAGAATATGCGTTTGACAGTAGCAGTATCGCCGTTGACTCTTGCAACGACGATATCACCGTCGACAAAGTCAAACGATCTTGTAACGATAATGCTGTCGCCTGTCAGCATGCCAATATCCTTCATGCTTTCGCCGTCAACTGTTAGCAGTATAGTCTCCGCGGGATCTGCGCTTCGTAGGAGCGCCTTGGGCAGAGAGTAAACGTCCTTATAGTCATCGAACGCAAAAATCGGTTGACCTGCGGCGACGGTGCCGACGAGAGGTATGTTAACCGCATTCACGTCTTCTGATGAGGGCTTTACTCGTGCGCCGGAGGGGATCTTATCGG
>CALEPU010000193.1 GCA_937913075.1 uncultured Clostridia bacterium | reverse complement strand
GCAGAGGCAAGGGCGGGCTTCCCCGCGGCAGTCGCCGCATACCGCAGGGTCCTCGGCTACCGTCTTATGGGGCTTGATGACAACGCCTGCTATGCGCTTTCTCTCATCGGCATTATGGCGGAACTTTTCGACACCAACGCATACAAGCGGGGCGGGAAAGACGGTGCGGAGTACGTGCGCAAAAGAGCCGCCGAGATATTGGCTCTGCCGCTCTCAAAGCGGCTCGATGAGGCAATAAAGCTCGACAGTGAGCTCATTGACCGCAATATCAACTGCGGCGGCGCAGCGGATATGCTCGCATGCGCGATATTTATTGATAAGCTCTGCCGGTTTACCGACCGCAGACAGTAAATTTTTTAATGACAGAGGCAACCGATAAAGCTCAATACTACTCTTGTCCCGTCGGTGTTTTTGACAGCGGCTTCGGCGGCGCGAGCACTCTTAGGAGCATTCTGCACGAGCTGCCTGACGAGCGTTTTATTTACTTTGGGGATAACGCCAACGCCCCTTACGGCGACAGACCGGAGGAAGAGATACTGCGGCTTTCGGAAGCTGCGGCGGAGCTTTTATTGGGTCATGGCGTAAAGGCGCTCGTGGTCGCCTGCAACACTGCGACCTCCGCCTCGATAAAGGCGCTGCGTCAGAAGCTCGACGTGCCCGTGGTCAGCGTAGAGCCGGCAATAAAACCCGCGTGCGAGACTCCGGGCAGCGGCAAAGTACTGATGCTGGCCACTGTCGCAACGACAAAGCTTGCGCGGTATCGTGCGCTTCAAGCGCGCATGCCCGAACCCGACAGGGTGATAAACGTCGGTTGCAGCGGACTTGTTGAGCGCATTGAGCGCGGCGTTACAGCGGATGACGGGTTTGACGATATCCTCTGCCGCCATCTTGCGCCCTATGAGGGCGCCACCATCGACGGCATAGTTTTGGGCTGCACGCATTTCCCCTTTATCGCAGGGGCAATAAAACGCTACGCCAAGCAGCATTTTAACGGCGAGTGCCGCCTTTACGACGGCAACGCGGGCACGGCAAGGCAGCTTGGAAGAGTGCTTCGCCGCGAAGGGCTCGCGGCTCCCGAGGGCGCCTGCGAGGGGCTGACCTCTAACGAAAGAGTACGTTTTTACACCAGCGCGGACGCCGCCTCTGCGGAGCCTATATTCCGCAGGCTGTTGGCTCTGCCGGAGTAAACTTGCGGGGGATATTATGCGGCTGTTTATCGCGATTGACTTAAACGGCGCCATGCGGCGCGAGGTCGGCACAGTGCTTTCGGCGCTGCGTGAGCGCGCCTGCGGGGGCAGATTTGAACCCTTGGAGAACACACACGTGACTCTGCGCTTCCTCGGCGAAAGCAACGATCTTGCCGGCGCAGTCGCCGCCATGCACGAAGCCTGCCGCGGCATCCATCCGTTTACGCTGCGCCTTGGAAGCTACGGCTGTTTTTTAAAGGGGAACGGCTCACGCGGCAGCGGCAGGACCTCATATTTGAACGTCGAGGGCGATTTAGATGAGCTCGGCATACTGCACGAGACGTTGGAAAGCGCGCTTTATGACCGCGGCTTTTCGCGGGATCAAAAGCATTTCGTGCCGCATATCACTCTCGGCCGCAACGTAGAGCATGACGAGCTTGTAGGGCTCGAGCTTGCCGATATCAAGCCCGTCGCCGAAATGACCGTCACGGAGCTCACTCTCTTCGAAAGCACAAGAATAAAGGGGCGTATGGTCTACACCCCTCTGCACAGGGAAAGCTTTTGAGCCTTACCGCTTATGCTAATTCGCCCAGCCTTACGGTAATACTGCCGGAGGCTGTTTTCATATTTAGCTTTGCGGAGCCGTCGCCGACGATCGTCTGTATCGCTCTGCCGCGGGCAGTTTCGGCTCCGTTGAAGATAAGAGTGGATCTGCCGCTGAGCGCATTAAGATTGACCTCGGCTCCGCTGCATACCCTGCTCGAAACGGATATGCTGCCGCCTCCTGCCGTACAGCTTGCGCTGCCGAGTTCACTAAGCTCCGCCGTGAGGGAGCCGCCGCCGGAGCGCATACCGAGGCTGCCAATGCTGCCGTCTCTGACCTTTATATGTCCTCCGCCCGTCGCAAGCTCCGCCTCCGCCGCGGCGATCGCCGCAGCGTCTATACTGCCGCCGCCCGTCTTTGCGGTGAGCTTTATCGCCTCTATATCATTCAGGTCTACCCCGCCTCCGCCTGTCTTTATCTCTGCCGTCTCGGCCTTGACGTCTTCAAGCTCGTTGCCGCCGCCGCCTGTGGTGCAGACGAGGCTGCGTGCGCGCACGGCTTTTAGACCGTTGCCTCCGCCGCCCGTGACGAGCGATATGCTCTCTGCGGAGCAGTTGTTAAGCTCCAGCCCTCCGCCGCCCGTGTGCAGCAGCAGAGTGGATGCGAGGACCCCATCCGCCGATATGCTTCCTCCTCCGATATCAACGCCGATGAACCGCATACGCCGCGGCAGCAGCGCTTCGACGTGAAGCTTCTCGTTAAGGTGCAGACCGAAAGCCCTGTTTCTCTTCAACTGCTTTAAAAAGAGCGTGTCGCCCTCGCGCAGTATTGTACATGCTTCTTTAAGCCTTTCACTGCCCGATAGCTCCACCTGCGGCGCATCAACGTCCGCTGCCTTTACAGTGACGTATGCCGATTGAAGCTCTGCCTTGAAATTGCAGACAGCAGGCATGGCATACGGCGCGTTGTCGACGTAAACGAAGCTGCTGCCCTTGAGCTTAGCGGTATCGCTCGTGACCGCAGAGTCTATTTGCTCCTTCGGCTCTGCCTCTTTCGGTGTGTTACCTGCTTTCGTAGGGCTGACTGCGCTCCTGCCGTTCAAAAGCTCGTCGATCGTAATGCCGTAGAGCTGCGCGAGCATTATAAGGTTGTCGGTGTCGGGAGAAGACTCCGCCTGCTCCCACTTGCTGACCGCCTGTCGAGATATGCCGAGCCTTTGAGCCAGCTCCTCCTGCGATAGCCCCATTTTATGCCTCAGCTCGACGAGCCTGTTTGCCGTTTCGATATTCATACTGCACCTCCGTGAAGTTTTTGTCTGCTGAGATGATAACCCATGCCGTGATAATTCGCAAGCAACTTTGCTTTACATTACCCGCATTTAAGCGAAAAATCGGCGCAACTTTCGGTTGCGCCCCCATATTTTGCGGCGTGACGGCATTATTTCCCGGGAAATATCGGCACAAAAAGAAGAGCCCGCCAAAGCAGGCTCTTGAAACGGTTGCTTGTATAGTCCGAAGGACTATTGCGAAATCGCTTATCTCATGCCCTTGTCGTACGGTATGCCCTCCGCCTTGGGCGCTCTCGACTTCTTGGAGGTGAACGCCAGCACTACGAGGGATACGATGTAGGGCATCATATTGTAGATCGTTGAGGGCAGGTTGAGGCTTGCAAGCAGATCAATACTGCCGTTGACGTTGGAAAGGGCGCGGAAGAAGCCGAACAGCAGTGCAGCAAGCGCGATGCGTATGGGCTTCCACTGACCGAAGATCATGACCGCCAGAGAAAGGAAGCCGAAGCCCGCCACGCCGTAGGAGAAGTGCCAAGTACCGCCGCCTGCCATAATGTAGCAGATACCGCCGAGACCGCCGTAGGCGCCGGATATCAGAACGCCGGACCAGCGCATCTTATAGACATTGACGCCGACGGAAGCCGCCGCCTGTGGATGCTCGCCGCAGGCCATTAGCCTGAGACCGAACTTGGTCTTGTAGAGCACTATGAATGCGATAACGAGCATTACAACGGCTATGACCATGAACCAGTTGAACTCAAAATTAGTTGTGCCGATGGTGAAGCTCTTTGTGAATGCGCTCCTGCCGACCCTGTAAGCGAGGCTGTCATCGGGCTTGCCGAACTTTGCCACGTTGACCGCCTTGACTATAACGGTTGCCGCTGCCGTGCCGAGAAGATTCAGCGCGGTACCGACTATGGTCTGATCCGCTTTGAAGTTGATACACGCCAAGCCAAGTAAGGCCGAATACGCAACTCCGCTGACTATTGCGGCAAGCAGTGTCAGAAGCAGCATAGGGAAGCCGCTGACCTTATCCTGCAAGTAGAACATCATCAGTGCGCCGCCGAGAGCGCCGATGACCATAATACCTTCAAGACCGAGGTTGATAACGCCGGAGTGCTCCGAGAAGCAGCCGCCCAATGCGACCAGCATCAATACAGATGCAAAAATCAGGGTGTATTGGATAAGCAAAACGTATTGTTCAAGCGCTTGCAGCATTATTGCTCGCCCCCTTTCACGTTGTCAGCGGCAGTTGCGGCAGGTTTTTCCTCCGCCGCTTTGAGCTGCGCGGCAGCCTTCTCCTCGCTCTTTGTTATCATGTTGTTCAGCACGTGCTTAATGAACAGCACGAAGCCGCAGAGGTAGATAATAACGGAGGATATGAGATCGGAGATCTGCGCGCTGTACTTCATGGTGTCGATATGAGTACCGCCGTCCGTTATATGCTGTAAGAAGTACGAGGAGAATATGGTGCCTATGGGGTTGAGCCCGCCGAGGAAGGTCGCCGCGATGCCGTTGAAGCCCATGCCGGGTACGGAGGTCGCGGTACACTCCCACTGCTGTATGCCGGACTGATAATAGAAGCTCGCGCCGAGACCTGCCAAAGCGCCGGCGATGACAAGGGTCAGTATGGCGTTGCGCTTTTCCGCCATGCCGCAGTATTTGGCGGCGTTCTTGTTAAAGCCCGTTGCTTTGAGCTCGTAGCCAAACTTGGTTTTTTCAAGCACGACCCATACGAGAACCGCGATTATTATTGCAATGGGTACTGCGATAGTGATGTATTTGTTGCCATTGAAGAATTCGTTGATTTTGCCAAGCCGGGGCAGCAGCGCCGCCTTGCCCCTCGCGCCCTGAAGCTTATAGGTATAGGGGCTCGTGGGCTCCTTAACGGTGCTGAGGACCGAGTTTGTTATGTAGAGCGCTATCCAGTTTAGCATAATGCCCGAAATGACTTCGTTCACGTTGCAGTAGGACTTCAGCAAGCCGACAAGCATGCCGAAGAATGCGCCGCAGATCACCGCTGCCAGCAGGCAGAGCGGCCAGCTCCAGCCGAGACCCAGCGCACAGTACAGGCAGGCGCATACGCCAATGCAGTATTGCCCTGCCGCGCCTATGTTGAAAAGACCCGTCTTGTACGCAAACAGTACGGAAAGCGAGCACATCAAAAGCGGAGCCGTCTTAACGAGCGTACTGCCGAAATACTCCCTGCGCATTTCAGCCGTGGGGTAGTAGAAGAAGTTTTTCAAAAGCGTTATCATCGCCTTGCCCGCGCCGTCGGGGTTTATCAGCAGCAGGACTATATAGCCGATAAGCACGCCGAGCACTATGCAGACAAGCGAAGCGATAAGCGACTGCACTGCTTTGTTCTTAAAGAATTTCATCCGACCTTCACCTCATCCCTCTTGGCGCCTGCCATGTAAAGACCGAGCTCCTCCTCGGTGGTATTCTTCGGGTCAAGCTCGCCGACGATCTCGCCCTCGTACATGACGAGTATCCTGTCGGGTACGTCCATGACCTCGTCAAGCTCCAACGATACAAGCAGCACCGCTTTGCCCGCGTCCCTTTTTGCGACGAGCTGCTTGTGTATGTATTCTATCGCGCCGACGTCAAGACCGCGGGTCGGCTGCACGGCAACGAGCAATTCGGGATCCTTGTCCATCTCGCGTGCGACTATCGCCTTCTGCTGGTTGCCGCCGGACATGCTCCTTGCCATGGTGACGGCGCCCTGACCGGACCTGATATCGTATTGATCTATCAGCTTATCGGCGTAGCGGCGGATATTCTTACGCTTTAAGAAGCCCGCCCTTGAAGTAAACTCAGGCTCGAAATAGCGTTGAAGCACGAGGTTATACTCCAGGGAGTAATCCAGCACGAGACCGTGCTTATGCCTGTCCTCGGGAATGTGGCTCATGCCCATTATGCTGCGCTTCCTGATGGGCATTTTGGTTATATCCTTGCCCATCATCTCTATGCTGCCGGAGACAAGAGGTTCGAGACCGGTGAGTCCGTGCACGAATTCCGTCTGTCCGTTGCCGTCGATGCCTGCGATGCAGACTATCTCGCCCGCGCGAACGTCGAACGAGACGTTCTTAACGGCGTTGTTCTTGTGTACCTTGGAGGCAACAGTGACGTTGCGGACTTGGAGCACGGTATCGCCGACGTGCGGCTCGGCTTTCTCAACATGGAAGTTGACGTTGCGCCCGACCATCATAGCGGAAAGCTCCTCCATGGTGGTGTTCGCGGTTTCAACGGTGCCGATGTACTTGCCCTTGCGAAGCACGGAGCAGCGGTCGGCGACCTCCATTATCTCGTTGAGCTTATGGGAGATGAACAGTATGCTCTTGCCCTCTTTGGCAAGGTTGCGCATTATCTGCATCAGCTCCGTTATCTCCTGCGGGGTAAGCACGGCCGTAGGCTCGTCAAAGATGAGTATCTCGTTATCGCGGTACAGCATCTTCAATATCTCGGTACGCTGCTGCATACCGACGGTGATATCCTCGATTATTGCGTCGGGGTCGACCTGAAGCCCGTAGCGTTCGGACAGCGCCAGAACCTTTTTCCTCGCCTCTGTCTTTTGCAGGAAGCCAAGCTTGTTGGGCTCAACGCCGAGGATTATGTTATCCAATACGGAGAAGCACTCCACCAGCTTGAAGTGCTGATGGACCATGCCGATGCCGAGCTCGTTTGCGTCGTTCGGGTTTTTTATCGAAACGACCTTGCCGTCCTTCTTTATGATGCCCTCCTCCGGCTGATAAAGCCCGAAAAGCACGCTCATGAGGGTGGATTTACCGGCGCCGTTTTCACCCAATAGCGCGTGTATCTCGCCCTTTTTAAGCTGCAAGGTGATGTTGTCGTTTGCGATGATACCCGGGAACTTTTTGGTAATGTTCAGCATCTCTATCGCATACTCGTTTGCCAAATTGATACCCCCTTCTGTTGCAGGATCGTGCGCGGCGGAGCAGGCACTGCCGTATCGGTAAAAGCGCGCCTCGCCGCAGCCTTTCGCCATATAGCTAAGTATACTATAAATCGCACGATAAAGCAAAGAAAAAATACACCGTTATGACGATTTTTTATAAATTTGCGCGAACGCAAAAGCGAGCGCCCCGCACAAGCGGAGCGCTCGGTGTAATTTTGACTTAACTGCTCAATTACTTGAGGTTGCCCTGATCGTCAACGGTGACAGCGGTCACAGCGGGCATAGCGGAGATGTCGTTGGAAACGGTGATCTCCTTATTGAACATCTTGGCGACGAGCTCCTTGTAGTTCTCCTGGGTGAAGGCGTCGCTCCACTGAGTGGAGGTCATGGGGATCTGAACGTAGTTAGCCTCGGGGTCGGTGCCGGAGATGAGGCCGAGGGTAGCGATCTGACCCTTGTAGTTATCCCAGTTGCCGTTGACGATGATGTCTTTAAGGGCATCATAGGTGGCGGGATAGAGACCCTTCATAGCGGAGGTAACGGTCATGCCCTCGCCATACTTGCCGTCGATGATAGCGGCCTGGTCAACGTCAACACCGATGACCTTGGCGTTTACCTTCGCAGCAGCCTCAGCAGCGGACTCATAGATGCCGCCGCCGCAAGCGAATACGACCTGAGTGCCGGCAGCATACCAGGTATCCATAGCAGCGGTGATATCAGCATCGCCGTAGAACTGGTTGCCGTAAGCGTACTTGATGTTGGCGGTGGTGCCCATCTCAGCGGCAGCAGCGTCAGCGCCCTGAACGAAGCCGAAGCCGTAACGGACAACAGCGGGAACAGCCATACCGCCGAGGAAGCCGAGCTCAGTGTAGCCGAGCTTTACGGCAGCGTAACCGGCCATGTAACCGCAGAGCTCCTCCTGGTAGATCGCGCAGTATACGTTGGACATGTCAACGTAATCGGCGAGGTTCCAGTTGTCGGGGTTGTAGTCATAAGCCTCGCCCTTTGCGGCAACGCCAGCCTCGAGCAGATCGCCGATGCCGACGTCGAGAGCGATGAACTTAACCTCGGGATACTTGGGAGCAGCCTCTACGATGGTGCCGCCGAAAGCGTAGCCGGGCATAACGATCACGTTGTAGCCCTCGGCAACAGCGGCGTCAACCATAGCAACACGAGCCTCGGTGGAGTCGTCGCCGGGCTTCTTGTAGGTGAACTCAACATTGTTGTCCTTGCAGAAAGCCTCGCAGGCCTCATAGGTGGTCTGGTTGAAGCTCTGGTCGGTGATGTCGCCGTAATCGGTGATCATAGCTACCTTGTAGCCGGTCTCGGTTGCGGGAGCCTCGGTGGTGTCAGTAGTCTCGGGCGCCTTGGTGGGATCGGTGGTCTGACCGCCGTTGTTGTTGCAGGCAGCAAGAGCAACGATCATGACAAGAGCCAGAAGCATTGCCAAAAACTTTTTCATAAAATTTCCTCCTATATAGTGGCATGCCAAAAGCGGCATACTTTGGTAGTATAATTATTGTAGCACATTATCTCATAAAAATAAAGCCCTTTTCAGAAGTATATTTGTGAATATATCCTCTAAGGCACGGTTTTTTTGTCGGCTCTCACTGCCGCGTATATATTTACCTCGATTTTACATCGGTTTGCGCCGAATTTACTCCGATCCGTTGAAAAATCCGTGCCAATGCTTTACAATAGTAAAGGCGGCGGGCTTCTGCGGCTCGGAGCGCGGGAAGCGCTGCCGACCGACGCGGCGCATGCCGTACCGGATATTTTATATTACAGGGATCAAGCTATGTTCGGATATCTAAGACCGCTCATTCCGGAGCTCAGGGTAAAGGATAAGGAGCTTTATCAGGCTTATTACTGCGGGCTTTGCCATGCGCTGGGGCGCTACGGGCTTTCGGGGCGCGCCTCTTTGACCTACGACGCGACCTTCGCAGCGCTGCTTTTGACCGCGGTTTGCGAAAAGAATGCGCCGGAGCTTGCGCCGCACTCCTGCGCGCTGCACCCCATGCGCGGCAAGACCCCCGCGGTAAAAGGGACCGAGGTCATGGATTTTTGCGCCGCGCTCTGCGTGCTTCTCGCAAAGTACAAGCTCATCGACGACGGCAGAGACGGGCATCCCATGCGCAAATGCCTCCTACCGTTCATCGCGGGTGCTGCAAGGAAGGCGGAAAAGCTTTATCCGGATATGGCCAAGGTATTGGAGCTTGGACTTGCAGACCTCAGCGAGGTCGAACGTGAGCGCGTCGCCGACGCCGACATAGCTCCCGTGCTCTTCGGCGAGCTTTTGAGCTCGCTTTTGCTCACGTACCCCGCTATCCCCGATGCGGCAAAGCCCATGCTCAAAGCGCTCTCCAAGGCTGTCGGAGGCTTTATTTACACCATTGACGCTTGGGATGACCGCAAGGATGATCAAAAGCGCGGCTGTTACAATATGTTCAACTGCATAGCTTTGAGCCGCGGCGAGGGAGCTTCGGCACAGTCCGAAAATGAGGATGCCTCCGCGCAGACAGAGGCAGGCTCCGAGCTCCTAACGGAAGCCGAGCTCCACGATATGGCGGAAGCCATGCTCGATATGTACGTCAACTCCGCTGCGCTTGCCTACGACCTGCTCGACGCAAAGTTTTGCAAGCCGCTGCTCGACAACATTATCTATCAGGGTCTCGGCGCTTCAGCCGAGGCGGTGCTCTTAAAAAAGGAGGGCGATAAATGAACCCCTATCAAGTGCTCGGCGTTAGCCCCAGCGCCACCAAGGAGGAGATACACTCGGCATATCTCTCGCTCGTTAAGAAATATCATCCCGACAGATATCAGGACTCGGCATTAAAGCAGCAGGCGGAGGATAAGATGAAGCAGATCAACGCCGCTTACGACCTGCTCACAAAGGAGCCCTCGTCCGGAAGCGGCTCCTATGGCGGCGGCTCCTACGGGGGCGGCTCCTACGGCAGCGGCTCCGATGGCAGCGGCTCCTACGGAAGCGGCAGCTATGGCGAAAGCTCATACGGCGGAAGCTCTTACGGAAGCGGCAGCTATGGCGGAAGCTCCTACGGAAGCGGCTCTTACGGAAGCGGCAGCTATTCCGGTCAATACTCCGCGGAGTTTTCGCGTGTACGCAGCTATATTAACGCCGGCGGCATAGACGAGGCGGAAGCGGTGCTTGCCGCCATACCGCTGCACAACGCCGAATGGTACTTCCTCATCGGTATGTGCGCTTACCGCCGCGGGCAATACAGCAGAGCATACGAAAACATAAATCGTGCTTGCAGTATGGCTCCCGATAATGTAGAATACAGTAGGGTGCTAAGCTCCATGCGCGGCGGCGAAGCAAGGCGCAGCTCCGGAGGGCTTGACAAAAACGCCTACTGCGGGTTCTGCTCCGCGATGCTTTGCGCCGACCTTTTCTGCCGCGTGTGCTGCAGATGATAACAAAAGAATTCAACAGGGTATTATGATATGAAGAGGCTGACCGGCAGTATGATGCTTGCTGCCGCCGGAATGAGTACGGCGGTGGCTTTGCTTATGCTGTTTGCGGCGAACGTTTTGAAGTCCCCTGTTTTAAGCGCGATATGTCTTTTTATCGCGTCGGTAATGACTTGGGTGCCCCTGCGCGAGGACAGCGGCTATGTTTTTGCGGGTGCGAGCTTTATGCTCACCTCCGTAATAGCGCTGCTCATATGCGGAGGGCCCTTTACCTACCTTTACATAATGCTCTTTGGGCATTACGGCATTGCATATCTTTTTGCAAGGCAGCATATAGAGGACGATCTCCTGCGTTGGCTCGTAATGCTGCTTTATGCAAATTTGTTTATCGCGGGCGGATTGGCAATTGCCTCGTACCTGTTTTATTATGACGTGCGCACGCTCGCACCCGAGCTTCCCGTCTGGGCTATAATACTCATTATGGAGGTAGGGCTCGTGATATTCGGCGTGCTGTATCACTTCTGCTGCGATCTTTTCGATACCCACGCAAGAAAGGTTCTCCTGCCAAGGCGATGAAGCGCGGAGCCTGTCGAAAGACAAAAGCCGAAAAGCAAATATTGAATAATTGTTGAAAGACTCCGCATGGCGGAGTCTTTACTTTAACTATTCATTATTTTCAATATTCATTATACTGATACAAAAAAGATCGGAAGAGCACACGTCTGAACT
>CALEPU010000192.1 GCA_937913075.1 uncultured Clostridia bacterium | reverse complement strand
TAAAACGAGCTTCGGCTGCTCACCGTCAAGCCATATCTCGGCGCAGGCGTATTTGCAGTCGTCAACACGATCGGTAATGCCGTCGGTCACGGGCGTATCCGTCGCGGCAACGCTCATATCACCATCCTTGACGTCGTTAAAGCTTTCTGCAGCGGGGGAGAACGATGGCGAAAGCTCCTCCGTGCCGTCGAAAGTCGGACGCAGCAGCCTCGAAGCGCTTATTAGCCCTGCGACGCATACCAGCGCGGCACAAGCAGCGCCGGCAGCGCGGGTGAGCTTTGCCCGGCGCTTTGCCTTTTTTGCAGCAGCCCGACGAATGACCTCCGCCGTGTACTCGTTGATCTCCTTCATAAAAGCTCCTTACCCTCGTCGCCGAGGATGCTCCTCAGCTCCTTTTTTGCTCGGTAAAGCAGATTGTCCACCTGTTTGCGGCTCCGCTTCATAACGCGTGCCGCCTCCTCATAGGAAAGCTCCTCGAAATATATGAGGTGAACAGCCTCGCACATATCCTCGGGCAGCCTTGCAATCGCATCGTGCACAATGCGCTTTCGTTCGCTCGTCAGTACCCTTTCTTCAAGCAGCTCGCTTTCTGCCGAAAGATTCTCCGCTGCGGAGAGCGGTGCAAAGCCAACTATACGGCTGCGCTTCAAGCTGTCCAGTGCGCGTGACCTGCCGAGCATGTAGATATAGGTTTTGAGCGAGGACCTGCTGTCGTATTTTCGGCGCCTTGAAAACAGCTCTGCCATAACGTCCATTGCAATATCCTCAGCGGAATGAACGTCATGCACGTAGCCCTCGATAAAGTACACAAGCCCAAGGAAAACCTCGTCCATTATTTGATTGGCCGCGTCCTCGTCGCCGGAGATAAATCTTCGGTAGCACTCTGCGCTGTCGTACCTTTGCTTGCTCAAAAGCCCTCCGATTGAAACATGCTTCATCTATTATACGAGCGGAGCATGAGAATTCCTTAAACAATTTAGATGTAGGTTAGTATAAGTCATCCGGTTTCTGCCGTCAAGCGCGCAAAAAAGGGAAGCCCCCTATAAAGGAGCTTCCCGCGATAGCAGTACGTTGATTACTTATTCTTATTCGCCTGAGCCATGACCTCATCAGCGAAGTTATCCTCGCGCTTCTGGAGGCCCTCGCCCATCTCATAGCGGATGAAGCGGGCGACCTCGAAGCGACCGCCTATCATCTCACGGACGGACTGATCCTGGTTCTTAACGAAGGGCTGCTCAAGCAGGCAGACCTCTTTATAATACTTCTCGATGCGGCCTTCGACCATGCGCTCGATGATGGCGGCGGGCTTGGGCTTCGGCTCGTTCATGGCCTGGGCGCGCAGAACCTCGCGCTCATGATCGAGCTCCTCCTGGTTACAGTCGGCCTTGTCGATGCAGGTGGGCTTTGCAGCGGCGATCTGCATGGCAACGTCGTGTACGGCAGCGGCGTCTTCCTTGCTGCTGACCTGCAGCAGAACGCCGATCTTACCGCCCATGTGAATGTAGCTGTCGCATACGCCCTCGATACGCTCGAAGCGGCGGATGGTGATCTTCTCGCCGATAGTAGCTATGATGCTGACAAGCGCTTCACGGACTGTCTTTGAGGGATCAGCGGCGAATTTGTCTTCAAGAAGCGCTTCAACATCTGCAGCCTGCGAAGCGAAGATGCTTTCTACCACATCTGCGACAAACTGCTGGAACTTCTCGTTCTTTGCAACAAAGTCGGTCTCCGAGTTAACTTCAACGATGACCGCGGTATTATCTTTAACAACAACGGATACAATACCTTCTGCAGCGATACGGCTTGCCTTCTTTACGGCCGTAGCCTCACCCTTTTTCCTGAGGACGTCAACTGCCTTGTCGATATCTCCGTCACAGTCTACAAGTGCATTCTTGCAGGCAAGCACGCCTGCCCCTGTAAGCTCTCTGAGCTGCTTTACCATAGCAGCGGTAACATTTGCCATTTTATTTTCCTCCGTTACGGTGATTATTCTTCTGCTGCTTCGCCTGCGTCTGCCGCTGCGCTCTCAGCTTCTTCGGCGGTCTCGTATGACTCGCCCTGGTTAGCCTCAACGATAGCGTCTGCCATCTTTGCTACGATAAGCTTAACGGCACGGATAGCATCGTCATTGCCCGGGATAACATAATCAAGCTCGTCAGGATCGCAGTTTGTATCGCAGATACCGATAAGAGGGATGTTAAGCTTGCGGGCTTCGCTGATGCAGATCTTTTCCTTTTTAGGATCAACAACAAAGATAGCGTCCGGAAGCTTCTTCATTTCCTTGATGCCGCCAAGGTTCTTTTCGAGTTTTTCCTGCTCTTTTCTGAGTTTGATTACTTCCTTCTTGGGGAGAACTTCAAAAGTGCCGTTTTCTTCCATCTTTTCGATGTCCTTAAGTCTTCTGATACGGCCCTGGATGGTCTTGAAGTTAGTCAGCATTCCGCCGAGCCATCTCTCATTAACATAGAACATGCCGCATCTTTCAGCCTCGGTCCTGATGGCATCCTGAGCCTGTTTTTTTGTTCCGACAAAAAGGATAGTTCCGCCCTGTGCTGCGATGTCTGAGATAGCATCGAATGCGTCGTCGATCATGCCGACAGTCTTCTGAAGATCGATAATGTAGATACCGTTTCTCTCGGTATAGATGTATGGAGCCATCTTAGGGTTCCAACGTCTTGTCTGGTGTCCGAAATGCACACCTGCTTCA
>CALEPU010000191.1 GCA_937913075.1 uncultured Clostridia bacterium | reverse complement strand
ACAGCATAGCTCCCATCCTTGGGGAAATAGTAGACCTCGGAGACAGTCTTGGGCTTTGCGTTCTCGTCGAGCTCAACGACTGTAAAATCACCGCTGTTCGGCAGAACTGCCGCAAGCGAATCACTAATACGCTTAGCTCGTGTCTCTTTAATTATGGGCGAGGTTATATGGTTTGTGACGGCAAGCAGTGCCGTAACAACGAGGCATATAACAGTCAGCACGATGACCGACTTGACTTTATCGTTCATGCCATTTTTCATGCCCGCACCTCCCCCAAAGGCGTTTTAATTGTAGCCTTTTCAATATAAGGTGTGAGGATGTTCATCAGGAGTATCGAGAAGGATACGCCTTCGGGATATGCGCTCCATTTGCGGATGACAACTGTGAGCACTGCACAGCCGAGACCGAATATTACTTTGCCCCAAGCTGTTGTAGGTGTGGTGACGTAATCGGTCGCCATGAATATAGCGCCTATGAAAACGCCGCCCGCCATCACCTGACAGAGTGCAAGCTCTAAGCTGCCGCTCATAAGCCAGCTCATAAGGAAAACGCCGCCAATGAACATTACGGGAGTATGCCAAGTGATGACCCTGCGGATAAGAAGATATATGAAGCCCAGAAGAAGCGCCGCGACGCAGGTCTCGCCGAGCGCACCGCTGCGAAGCCCCAACAGCATATCAAGCAGTGACTGAGAGGGAAGCTCGCCGGAAGCCATTATGGAGAGAGGTGTCGCGGACGCGGTCGCATCAACGGATGCGATCTGAACCTTTGCGGCTGCGCCCATCGCCGATGGGAATGACAGCAGCATCATAATTCTTGCAGTTATAGCCGGATTAGCAAAGTTCTTGCCCAGCCCGCCGAAGAGGCATTTGACTGCGACGATCGCGAAAACAGATCCAATAACAGCCTGCCAGACGGGGATGCTTGCAGGCAAATTCATGCCGAGCAGCAAACCCGTGACTACAGCGGAAAGGTCGTCGATGGTGTGAGGACGCTTACAAATAACGTTGAAGATTATCTCCGCGAGCACTGCTGAGGAAATACAGGCGGCAACAACGGCGAGCGCTCTCGGACCGAAGATAAAGCAGCCTGCGGCAAGCGCCGGTATGAGCGCGATTATGACGTCGCCCATAATACCCCTTGTGGTTCTGCCGCAGCGGACGTGCGGAGAGGCCGAAACTATGAATTTGCGTTCCTGATTTTGCTCCATCACCTATCGCCTCCCTTCTTTTTGGCTTGCCCGTCCTTTGGTTTATCGGCGGGAGGATTTGCCGTTTGCCATGCTCGAAGCATTGTTTTAGCAAGCTTATGACGCTGCACTATCGGCTGATGAGCGGGGCAAACATAGACACATGCGCCGCACTCCATACAGAGATTGACGCGGTATTTATACAGCGCGGCTCCGTCGTTTTGCGAGAAAGCCTTTGCTATTGCGGGCGGATTAAGCCTCATTGGGCATTTGTCAACACAACGTCCGCATCGCAGGCATGGCGTCTCGGCAGGAGTCTCCGCGTCATAATCGTCAAACGCCAGCACGGCGTTGGTGTTCTTTAATACGGGCACCTCGAGGTTTGGCACGGCAGTACCCATCATGGGTCCGCCGTAAAGCACCTTTCTCGGCTCGCAGGCAAAGCCGCCGCAGAAGTTGAAAAGGTCTTCAAGCGTTGTTCCGATGGGGACTATCACGTTCTTCGGGTCTGCGACAGCGGAACCGTCGACAGTTACGGTCTTCTCAACAAGTGGCATGCCCGTTTCGAAATAGTGCTCAAGCTCGGCAAGTGTAGTCACGTTGAGTATCACGACTCCAACGTCGAGGGGCAGCTTGCCCTCCGGTACTGTCCTGCCGGTCGAGTTGTGTATAAGCACCTTCTCACCGCCCTGAGGGTACATTGAGGGGAGCACGCAAATCTTAACGTCGCTCTGCCCTGAGAACCTCTGCTTTAATGCCTTTATTGCAGCGGGCTTGTTCTTTTCAACTCCGAATATGACCTGTTTGGGCTTTAACAGCCCTTTTAAAAGAGCAATGCCACGCTCAATATAATCGAGCTTGTCGAGCATTGTTCTCGTGTCGCTTGTGATATACGGCTCGCACTCAGCGGCGTTAATAAGAAGATAATCGACCCTTGCGGTATCCTTAACGTCGAGCTTTACAGCCGTGGGAAATCCCGCACCTCCGAGACCGACTATGCCGCTTGCCTTTGCGGCGGCAACGAGCTCGTCAAGGCTGCTAATGTTAGGAGCTTCAAGCCCTTCATAGGGACGCATCTCACCGTCGGATGCAATGTATATCGCAGGTGCGCTCCTGCCGTTGCTGAGGACTATGTCCTCAACCTTTTTAACCGTACCGGAGACGGTCGCATGTATCGGCGCAGAAATATAGCCGCCGGCCTCCGCAATAAGCTGACCGACGCCGACCTTATCGCCCGCCTTGACAATGGGCTTTGCGGGAGCGCCGATGTGCATTACAGTAGGGATGACGACCGTATCCGGAGCGGGCATACGCACGGCCGGCATTTCGGCTGTATTCTTCCTGTGCGGAACGTGCACGCCGGTCATGCCGCCGAATACTTTTGATAAGGACATAATGAATTACCCCGGTGATAAGATTTTCAGCAACAACCTGCCGATACAAAACGTATGCAAGACAAAGCGGCTATCGTTTTCCCTCGGCAAAATTATACTGTATACAGTTTATCACCGTATATTAAATATGTCAATGAAAAATGAATTGGCACGAATGTTTAATTAATGCACTTGTCAATTTAAGAAATTGTGGTATCATAGTATTCGATAGCTGTAATTTTGAAAGGCGGATTATTATGCGCAGATATACTTTGACTCATCAGCTTTTACGGCTTCCCGCATTGATCATCCTGCCGATAACCTACGGGATTATCAAGCTGTTTTCCGCAAACCCACAGCTTGTCGATTGGATCTACTGCGGCAAGATATATCCAAACCTTACCGATCTCGTCAATTCATTTACGCGCAGACTGCCCTTCTCGCTTGCGGAGGTCTCTCTGATCGCGCTCGTTTCAATTCTTTTGCTGAGCCTTGTCATAAGGATAATCAAGGTGATAACCTTCCGTCGGGAGGCTTTAATGCGCTTAGTGTCGCTTGTGATCACCGCGGCGATAGTCGCCTCATATCTGCTGTTCGCATTCTATGCTATGTGGGGCTTTAATTTCTATCGAACGGGCATCGATAAGCGCATGGCGCTTCCCCAGCGCGAATACGGCAGCGAGCAGCTTGCTGTGCTGTGTCGCAAGCTGACGGAGGAAGCAGCCGCGCTTCGCGAAAAAGTCGACGAGGACGCATCCGGCGTGTTTAAAATAAGCGACCCCGAAGCCGCTTTCGCAGCGGTCGAAGCGGCATATACGGAATACGGCGAAATTAACGAGCTCTTTGCCGCAAAAGCTCCGAAGGTCAAATCCGTAATGCTGTCACGAATGCTCTCACATTTGAGAATACTCGGTATTTACAGCGGCTTCACCGCCGAGCCTAATATTAACCGCGATCAGCCCGATCTGTATCTTTGCAGCACTGCCGCGCATGAAACGGCGCATTACTACGGCTGGGCACGGGAGGACGAAGCTAACTTCATAGCATATCTTGTTTGCAGCCGCTCTGCAAATGTGGCGGTCGCATACTCCGCCGCCATGAACGTGCTGACGGATTGCATGTCTGCGCTCGCTTACTCCGATGCAAAGGAATACCATGAGATAAGGGCGCTTTATTCGGATGGCATGTCGCGCGATCTCGAGGCTTATTCGGAATACTATAAGCTGTATGCAAACGACGCTGCGGGCGAATTATCCGACCATATCAATGACAGCTACCTTAAAGCAAACGGGCAGGAGCACGGCATTAATTCATATCAGGACGACGTGCTGCTCCTTCTGCGGTACTTTGATAATTACGGCCTGTTCAAATCAGCGCAGCTCTCCCCTGCTATTTCTTGGTAACGCATATCGCAAACGTGCCGTCGGAGCTCCAAACGAGCGTAACGTCCGCATCCCTCTTGGTATAAGTCGGTACCCCGAGCGTGCCCTCGCTTGTCCATAAAGAGGAGCCGTCCTTCAGCTTGAAGCCCGCTTTCCTCAAAAGCTCGTTGTAGCCGAGGTAATCCGCCTCCACGGTCAAATTATAGTAGACATTGACTTCCGTATCGGACTTTTCAACTATCGTATCGAACAGTCCGCCGCCCGTATATCGCGGGATAACCTTCAACACGTCTACCTCATCCCATTTTGCGGTAACGCTCTCGTCGTTTGCCTGCTTGGGCATATCGCTGTCGTCAAAGCCTGTGTAGCTGTTTGATCCGCAGCCTGAAAGCATCAGCACAGCAAGCAGCGTTGTGATTAAAAGCAGTATAGGGGTCACTCTTTTTGAAATGTCGGTTTTCATATTATCTCCCAATTCGAGCTTTAAAGCCCGCTATTTTATATAAGTATTTTAGCATACGTCTTCGAACACCGCAATATTTTTCGCTTCTTTGCACAAAATAGCCTTATTACCGTAATAAGGAGAAGTGGTTTTGTCTACTTTACTGATAAGGACCGTTATAATCTATCTGCTTGTATTCGGCGTTGTGAGGCTGACCGGAAAAAGGCAGATCAGCGATATGCAGCCGTTCGACCTTGTTATAACGCTGCTGATTGCGGACCTTTCCTCGACCCCCATTTCCGACAGCAGTACACCTCTGTTATTCGGAATAATCCCGATACTGACGCTTTTCCTGCTGCACAGGACGGTTGCTTTCCTCGCGCTGAAATCCCAACAAATACGCAGCCTTGTGTGCGGTCATCCGATCATAGTTATCAGCAAGGGAGTTGTTGACGAACAGGCTTTGAAAGCGGCAAACTATACGCTTAACGATTTGATTGAACAGATGCGTTTGAAGGACGTATTTGCTTTCTCGCAGGTGGAATACGCCATACTCGAAACAAACGGGTCGCTTTCGGTGTTAAAAAATAACAGCGTCTGCGATCCGGATGCACCCACGGCTTTACTGCTCTCGGACGGAAAGCCCATACTTACCGCTCTTCAAGCCATGGGCTTGGATGAGATTTGGCTTCAAAAAAGACTGAACGCTTTGGGAATTAAACGATACAAGCAGTGCTTGTTTGCCTGCATGGAGGGCGATGAACTTCTGGCACAAACCAAGGCCAAAAGAATAAAAGACGCAAAGAGCTTAAAGATAAAACTGAAGGTGTGATATGACCAATCCGAATTTTAAAAGGGCTTCCGCAGTCGCGCTCGCGGCACTGTCATTGACATTGATTATTCTCATTATAGCATGCATGCTGCCGCAGATCACGATCAAGAAGATTATGAAACATATAGAACCGGAGCTGAGAAAAGCCATTAATGCTGTTTACAGAGACGACTATGCCGATGCGACATTTCACTCAAAGCGCGTGCTTGAGGTCGTTTCGAATAATATGCGCAATATGGAGCTTTTCTTTCATCACGGTGACATAAAAGAGCTTTATACTTCTGCGCTTACAGCAGCCTCTATCGCCGCGGAAAAAGACCCGGCACAGCTATTGGAGGAGCTTTGCGGAGTAGCCGCCTCGCTCGAATACCTTTACCGGGTCAATAAGCTTAGTGTATTTAACGTGTTTTAACGCTTATTCCTTGGAAACTATGTTATCTGCATCCTTATAGATGCTGTTTGCGGGGATAACTCCCCGCACTCCGGAAACGGGATAAATGTTGGTGTTCCTTCCGATAACGGTGCCGGGATTTAGAACTGAATTGCACCCGACTTCAACGAAATCTCCGAGCATCGCGCCGAATTTTTTGCGGCCGGTCTCGATAAGCTCATCACCGCTCTTGACAATGACGAGCGTTTTATCGCTCTTGACGTTGGAGGTTATCGAGCCCGCTCCCATGTGGGACTTATACCCAAGTATCGAGTCGCCAACGTAATTGTAATGAGGCGCCTGAACGTTATCGAAGAGGATGACGTTTTTAAGCTCAACAGAATTGCCGACAACACAGTTTTTGCCGACGAGAGCATTGCCCCTGATAAAGGCACAATGCCTGACCTCGGTGCCGTGATCTATGATGCAGGGGGCAGCGATATAAGCTGAGGGAAAAACCACAGCATCGCGTGCTATCCATACGCCCTCGCGCGGGTTATCAAACTCATCCGCGGGCAATGTGCTTCCGAGCTTCAAAATAAAATCGCCGATATCTCCGAGGACCTCCCACGGAAAGCGCTTGCCGTCAAAAAGCGTAGCAGCTCTTGTGTGCTCGAAATCAAAAAGATCGTTAACAGTAAACATGGTTTCCTCCGAAGATCATTTGATGGTAATGAGCAGACCCTTGCTGCGCATTGCCTCTATAACGTAATCGACTTGCTGTTCGCACATTTCATGCGTGGGCGCCTCGACCATAACGCGCAGTAAGGGCTCGGTACCGCTCTTGCGCAGGAGTATCCTGCCCTCGTCGCCTAAAAGCTCTGTAACCTTATTGCAGGCTGCTTTAACGTCGGGATCGTTCATCGTGATATCCTTGTCGGTGACCTTTACGTTTTTGAGCACCTGCGGGTAGACCGTCAACCCTTCACGAAGAGCGGCAAGGCTCATTTTTCTGTCGAGCATGACCTGCATGAGCTTGATAGCAGTAATAAGACCGTCCCCCGTGGTGGCATATTTGGAGAAGATTATGTGACCGGACTGCTCACCGCCGAGAAGATGACCGTTTGCGCGCATATTTTCGTACACGTATTTGTCACCGACGGCGGTCTTCTCATAGTTGATGCCGCAGAAATCGAGCGCCTTATAAAGCCCGAAATTGCTCATAACGGTGGTAACGACAGTATTGTTTGCAAGAGAGCCCTTCTCCTTCATGTGCTTACCGCAGATGTAGATTATGGCGTCTCCGTCGACCTTCTCTCCGTGCTCGTCGACAGCCAAGCATCTGTCCGCATCGACGTCAAATGCAAAGCCGACGTCGAGGTGCTTCTCCCTGACAAGGCGCTGTAATGCGCCGAGGTGGGTCGAGCCGCAGTCCATGTTGATGTTGGTTCCTGTGGGGCTGTTGCCTATTACGTAAGTCTCCGCGCCGAGTGCATCAAACACATTCTTGGCAATGGACCAAGTACTGCCGTTTGCGCAGTCAAGACCTACGCGCATACCCTTATAGGAATGGGTCGCGAGCGAGATCAGATAGCCGATGTACCTGTTGCGCCCTGCGGAGTGATCTATGGCTCTGCCGATGGAGTCGCCGGTGGCAAGCGGAGGTTCGGGAGAAGCGCCGTCAAGGTAAGCTTCTATCGCGGAGATGATATTGTCCTCCATCTTCTCGCCGTTGCAGTTAAGCAGCTTTATTCCGTTATCATGGTAGGGGTTGTGGCTTGCGGAGATCATGATCCCGCAGTCAAAGTCCTCCGACCTTGCAATATAGGAAACGCTCGGCGTGGTCGTTACGTGCATGAGGTACGCGTCAGCGCCTGACGCCGTGATGCCCGCCGTCAGAGCGCACTCATACATATAGCTTGATAAGCGGGTATCCTTGCCGATAACAATGCTGCTGCGCCGACCGTCCTTAGCAAAATAGCTGCCGAGAAAACGACCGATCTTAAATGCGTGCTCGACGGTAAGATCGACGTTTGCCTCACCTCTGAAACCGTCTGTACCGAAATACTTTGACATAATGATCACCTCAAAATAGTCTTATTTGGAAGGATTGTTTTCTGCTTCAAATTTCCGCCTTTTTACTGTGGCGGAGATCGCGATATATATAATAGCGCATATCATGCCCGCACAGGTGCAGATGACGCCGGGCAGTATGGATGCGCTGTGATACCTGCATCTGACCTCGTGCTCGCCCTCGGGCACAACAAGTGCAAAGAACCCGAGGTTTGCACGTATCGGCTCGCAGGGCTTACCGTCAACTTCAATCTCCCAGCCCTCGTCGTATGGGACGCTGAAAAATATGACTTCATCCCCGGCGTTGCTGCATGAGGCTACAAAGCCTTCTGAATTGCCATGAAAATCCGATGAAGCGCATCTGCTTCTTGCGGCAACGTCTTCAGCGAGGTCAGCTTCAAGGCTGTCGCAATGCGGCAAATACCGGGAAACAAAAGCTTCGTCATTACCCTCGATAACGAGTGTGTGGAGCATCAAGCCTACGCCGGCATCCTCGACGGCAAACAGTTCATCCTCTAAAATATAGCTGTCGTATGCAAAACCGAACGGGATAAAATTCTCATTTTCATAAACTGCGGTATCCTCCGCAGTGTACAAATACTTAAATCCCTCGGGAACTGCGACGGTATCATCATCCGGCATATAATTATAGTAGTACTTGACCGAGAGAAGCGTGCGCAGTGCATTGCTCCTGTCGTTGGGCTTATAGAGAACAGCTCCCGGCTCGCCCATACCGGCGAACACGGCAAACCTTACGGCATCGGTATCAATGGTGCTCTCAAAGAAGCAGATACCCGGCTGATCTATTACAGCGGCATAATTGTAAAGCACGTCGGGATAATCGACACGGAAGGTGTAATCCTCGATATTGACAAGCTTTTTATCACCGTAGTACTCGTTGACTACGGTCGTCATTGGCTTGACCTCTTTGTCCGTTTTGGGGCTGTTGAACAGCTCATCAAAAAGAGGCAGATCGTTGTTGTTGAGCGCAACAAAGCTTGCTCCGTAAAGCGCAATACAGCAGCAAAGCACGGTAAGCGCGTACCTTCGCATATTCTTAGACGCAATAATCGCAGTCAGCAAAGCGGCGAAGATTACGGCAACAGCAACCGAATAAATGCGGAAAACATCCTCCGCAAGCCCAAATTTGTAATCATGCAGAAGGAATACGGCGATGAACCTGCGGATCGGCGTAATACCGGTACCTCTTAAAAAGTATGCAGCTAAGTAGATAATGGGTATCGCTGCGATTATGCACCACTGTACTGCAAGTCCCGCTTTGTATGGCTTCAAAGACTCGGCTTCGTCAAGCCTGTCAAGCTCACGCACAGTTACAAGCGACATTATAAATGTAAGCGCGTACCACCATCTTGTGTAGCCGTTGGCATAGAATGAAGAAAGATTGTTGAGCAGCGGTAAGATCGAAATTACGAGCATAGCACAGAGCGCAAGATTGAGCCCGTCTTTGAGTCCTCTGCGAAGCAAAGATGAAAAGCAGAGAGCAAAGCCAAACAGCGGCAGGCAAGCCTGCATCGAGAACCAATTCGTATTGGTAAAGAAGGTCGTGACCCTATTGCTTGCAGCAGGCAAAAAGAGTGAAGCTATCACATCAAACAGATGCCTCGGTATAATAAGGCTCGACATCGCGCCGGACACGATCTCTGTTTCTGCAAGCGTAGTGGTCGATCGTGAGGTCGTCAGCATCGACTTAATAAAGTTGGAAATGGTAAATCCGCATATCATAGCGCCGATGAAATACTCGGCAAGACAGAGCAGTATAAAGCCGAATTTGCGGTTTTTCTTCCATTCGTCAGCGGTGAAGAAGCGGATTAGCGCATATACAAGCAGCGCAAGTGACGAGCCGATGAACAAATATGAGGAAGCAAGTACGTTGATAGCTGTGACGGGAATGAGCAGAAATTTGTAGTTATCGTCCGTGAAGCGCTTTTCGACAGCGAGCAGCAAAAGCGGGAACACGGCCATTGAGCTGTAAAAGGCGATGAATTCGAGGCTTGCCATAGCATAGCCGGAAAAGGCATACAGCAGGGCTCCTGCAACGGCGCTCTTATGCTTTTTAACGAAGCGGCGAATGAAGGCATACGAAGATACTCCCATTACGAACCATCTGATGCATTGAACGAGCATTGCGGCAAAAGGCATAAGCTGAGTTGGGAAAAGCACGCTGACGGCGTTGAAGGAAAGCAGTACGCTGAAAGCGCCCGTGTATGCAGTGCCGAGAAAGTTCTTCCAATTCCACAAAGGAAGACTGCCGCCAAAGAGCATATTCTTGGCGGTGATCATCCTTGTGATGGTTTGATTGATATAATCGCCGCGTATCATAAACATGCCGCCGAATTTTATCATGCCGGGCAGCATGACTATGAGCCCAAGCAGGACGGTCAACAATCCCGCATGCAGCGCATTGTATCTCTCCTTCCTCATAACGCCTCCGAGGAGCAGACGATAAATAGAATTATGCGAAATAACTCAGCTTGTACTATACCATATTTTCATCCGAATAACAATAATCTCTTTACATTTAATTCGATCACCCGGGCAATGGTGCTAAAATTCAGCAAAGAACAGCTAAAATTCGGCAAAGAACGGCATATTGCTTGCAAATGCTTCGGTATTGGTTTAAAATACTTATGTGTTTATCTTCTGAATATCGGAGGTTATTTGATGAAGAGGCTGTTATATGCGATACTGACGGTCCTGCTGATCGCTGTGCAGTTATTAAGTTTTAAAAGCGCCGCTTTCGCCGAAAGCGACGAGCCGGACGGCGCAGGGTTCGACACCGTGATACCCTACGTCCCTCAGTATAAGGGCGAGCTCAGCGAGCAATCGAGGGTACTTTTGATGGACCTTGAAACAGGCAACGCGCTTATAGAGCAGAACGGCGACGTCAGGGCTTATCCTGCCAGCACGACAAAGATAATGACCGCAGTGCTGCTTATTGAGAACACTGCCGACGATGAATGGGATACTCCCCTGCCCCCTCTTGCCGAGGTCAACTCCGAGGCAAGCGCAAGGGGAAGTCAACTCGGTTTAAAAGTTGGCGACTGTCCTACAAGGCGCGATCTTTTATACGGTCTTTTGCTTCCCAGCGGATGCGACTGTGCATATGTTGTATCAAACCTTATAGCCGGCTCAGAGGCGGACTTTGTCTTTATGATGAATGTCCGAGCATCCGAGATAGGCATGAATAACACCGGATACGAAAACTCCTATGGGCTTGCATCCAACGGACACTATACCACCGCGGAGGATATGGCAACGCTCGTTCGTCATGCAATGCAGTACCCGCTTTTCCGCACGGTGATAGCAACCGCGTATAAGACGCTGACCTTCAACAACAACGGCTCACCGCGCTCTATCTCAACGAAGAACACAAATCACCTTATAAGACCCGATCTTCCCGATTACTATGCGAACGCGATCGGCGTTAAGACGGGAACTGCTACTAACGCCGATCACTGCCTCACCGCCGCAGCAAGGAAAAAGGGGCTTGAACTTATTACTATTGTCCTTAACAGCGACAGCAACGCCGAACGCTACGGCTTTTCAAAGGAGCTGCTTGAATGGGGCTTCGACTATTACGCCTCGGAGGGCGGTCTCTATTCCATGAACGTGACGAATGCTTTGTTTAAGGCAGGCTCTGACGGCTGCCGCGTTTATGACGTGCCTGAAAGCGGATCCGAGGGCACGGCAAAGACGGCTTTTGCTCCAGGAGAAGGCGTTCGCGTAGGAGCATACAGGTACGACAGCTCAAACGCACTCTGGTATATGGTTTGGAACGGCAGCGGCTTTGACTGGGCAAAATCGGAAGAGCTGGAATTCGTTGCTTACATTAACGATATTCTCATTCGCCCCGGCGATGCTTTGAGCGGCGTCTCCGAAGAAGGCTCCGATCCTCACATTGACGGCGTAATCGCTTCCCGTCATCTTGTTAAGGCGGTCACAGTCACCGTTTATGACGCCGACGGCATACCTGTGACCGGCGGCTCAAACTATCCCGCTGCTTCCTGCACACACACCTTGTACGGCACTACCGTCGACCAGGACGTCGATCTTGGCATACTCGCTCCGGGCGTCTACACCTGCGTAACGCGTGTTGAGGCTGTTGCATTTGTACCCGACGCGCCGGACAGGGAGTATTATATCACCGAGGAGATGAGCACTGTTGTAATTGCCGATAAGAGCGGCGAGCTTGAAGATAAATGCACCTACTCTTATAACTCAAACACCGGAAGTAATGCTCCCTCGGGCGGCGCTGTTAACAGGGGCGAGTCATTTAAGGTTACTGACGAAACGCCCGAAAAAGCTGGCTGTAAATTCGTATGCTGGAATACAGAGCCCGACGGCAGCGGCGAAAGCTATTCCGCCGGCGATGCTGTAACGGTAAGCACTCCTGTCACGCTCTACGCGGTTTGGACGCTCGGTGAGGATGCTTGGGAGCACAGCATAGAGTGCAGCGCAAACGACGGCACGCTCGATATCGAAGGCTTTATTGCAAACGGGGCCGGCATAACAAAGCTCATGGTTCGGCTTACTCCCGATGCGGCAGATGAGCCGATATTTGAATACACGCTTGATCGCTGCACCAACCGTTTTGATTTCAATGAAATTTCCGATCAGCTTGCGGATATCGAGCTTGACGGCAGCGAGTACGTTTTGAGAATATCGGGAGCATCGGCACTTGGCGAGTTGAAGCAGGTTTTCGAAACGAAGATCGTAAGCAGCATCGCAAGTCAATTTACGCTTATATTCGATCCCGACGGAGGCAGCATCGTCTCCGGCAGCGACCGGATGACGTTGACTGCCGGAGCAACCGTCAGCACGCTGCCGACAGCAGAGAAGAGCGGTTATAAATTTGCCGGATGGTTCGATGAAAAAGGCTCGGAGATTACCGCCGAAACAGCGATAGAGGGATATACGACTGAGGAGATAGTATTGAAGGCGCGGTGGCTTTCGCCGGAGGAAGACGACTCAGTTGTTATAATCCGCCCCAAAACAGGCGTAGCCGCTGTGCCCCTTTGGGTTTGGGCGGCTGCCGGTGCATTGGTTGTGGCAATACTCATTGCGCTGATAGTTATTATCATCAAAAAGCCCGATAAGACCGAGTGACGAGCTGTTGATAGAATTTATCTCCACCCTTCCGCATAGGCTTAAACAGGCTATTGAACGGAGGGGTTCTTTTTTGTATAAGCAGAGGCTGAAAAAAGCATCGGATGTACTGCTGGCGTCGCTTGTTGCGGCTGCGGCTCTGGCAGCCGCATGGATCGGACTCAGAGGAACTGCTTCGATATCACAACCGACTTCAGCGGAAGTATCGTCTGCGGAGCAGGAAACGCTTCCCGAGGACGCGACTGTTATTGTAATTGACGCGGGTCATGGCGGCTTTGACGGCGGTGCAATGGGCAGCAAAACCGGTGTGCAGGAGGCAGATCTTAATCTAAAAGTTTCGAGTCTTCTCGCCGACGAGCTTTTACAGAGAGGTTACTATATCATAATGACACGCGAGGATGAAAACGCCCTCGCGGAAACAAAATCCGAAGACATGCAGGTGCGCAGAAGGATAATGCAGCTTGAGCCTGTTGACCTTGTGGTAAGCGTGCACATGAACAAGTTTACTGACGGCTCGGTCAGCGGCCCCATGGTTTTTTATATGAAAAACTCCGAAAGCGGCAAGGCGCTTGCGGAGTGTGTAATGAGTTCTATTTGCAGTGCAACGGGCAGACCGCAACGAATTGCCAATCCGGAGGAGCTGTTCGTTCTCCGCGTGCCGTACGCTCCGTCAATACTTGTTGAGTGCGGCTTTCTGTCAAATGCAGCGGATGAAGCTCTGCTTTGCGACGAAAACTACCAGAAACTGCTCGCAAAAGCAATAGCAGAAGGCGTCGATAAATACCTGACCCAGACCGCCGTCAGCCCAAACGGCTGACTGAGCGAGGCGTGATATCGACCCCTCCGGAGGTCGCAGCAGCCTTGACTTCGGATAATAACTGCCTGTCGGTAATGATACGGAATTCGGGGATGCCGAGCTTTGCTCCCGCGCTTTCAAGGTACTTGATAAGGATATCATAATAGTCGCCCGAAGCTTCGAATTCACGTGCAATGCGAGGAAGAAGCGACTCGTGCATACTGCGCAGAGAAAGCTCCTTACCCATCAGTTTTAAGCTGCCTGACAGCATATTGAAGAGCTCGTCATACGCTTCCTTCTCGGTCATGGTCCTGTCGATATAGTAGTATTCGCCTGCCAAACCGTACGCAAAGCGCTTTGCGTCGTAATAGCCGAGCTTTATGTTATACTCAGCTTGCTTCGAGGAGAAGTTGAGAGTGTTTCCGAGCCTTCGAATGGGCTCAATATATAACACGGAACAATCCTTTGGAACTCGCACGCGCTTTTCGTGCCCAAGACTGCCGCGCAGCCTGACGGCGATAATATCCTTTGAGCCGTGCTTTATAAGGGAGCTTATCGGGACTTCGTCCACTACGCCGCCGTCTGTAAAGCGTTTGCCTCCTGCAAGAGGTTCGTTCTTGAACGCGGGGAAGTATGCGCTTGCGAGCAGCATATCGCAGATCTCATCTGCGGGCAGAGAACGGACGTCGACTTCAACTCCCTTTTTGTCGGTAAGCGAATAAGTCATTACATATAAAGCGACGTCTGAGCTTTTGATCTTTTCGGAGTCAACGTGCTCTGCAAGCAAATTGCGCAGCGGCGTAACGTCAAGTCCACCCTCGCGCACGACGCCTATAACGCGCCTAAGCAGCGGGCGAAACTCCTTGGGCTTAATTTCGCGGGAGTAAAGGCGGCTCATCGAGTCGTCGTCGACGTCCATGACGTTGGAATATTTTATCTCCTGCCAGAGCCTTTGTGCAGAGGGCAGATCGCGCATGGTCATTAAAGCGCCGTTGAGCGCGCCGACAGAAGTGCCGCTGACGGCGTTATACCTCAGCCCTTCTTCTTCAAGCGACTGCCAGACGCCAACCTCGTAGCCGCCCTTTGCGCCGCCGCCTCCCAAAGCGATACCGTAAACCTTAGAGCTGTCGAAAATCTTTTGCATATTAAGCCTCTTATTTCAGTCTTTCAACGATCTTTTCAAAATGCATGCCATGCGACGCCTTGATAAGCACCGTATCACCTGCCATCAGCGTGCAGCGAAGCAGCTCGCCCGCCTCATCGAGCGAAGCCCTTTTGACTGCCTTAACACCGTTTTGCAACGCAGCGCTTGCGATAAATGCGGCTTCATCGCCGACGGTTATGAGCATATCGAGCCCCTGTTCGGCAGCGATGCGGCCGATCTGCTCATGAAGCTCATGCGACCTTGAACCGAGCTCGAGCATATCGCCGAGCACAGCGATCCTTCTGCCATTCTCGGCACAAAGCACCTTTAATCCGGCTTCCATCGAAGTGGGGCTTGCGTTGTAGCAATCGTCGATCACCACTGCACCGTTAAATGAAAATCTGCGCATACGGCTGCCGACGGGCTCGTAGCTTTCAAGTCCGGACTTGATATCATCCAGCCGTACACCCATTTCAAGCCCGCAGGCTGCGGCAGCTAACGAGTTTAAGACCATGTGCATGCCGGCTGCGGGCAGCATTATGTTGGTACTGCCCAATGGTGTGCAAAGCTCGAACTCGGTATATTCGAGCCCGTGCGGAACAACGCATCGGGCAGTAACGGAACAGTTATCAGAGAAGCCGTAATACACGGCTCGCTTGTCCATCGGCGGGCGGTATGCGGATAGCTTATCATCATCGCCGTTTAATATAAGGGTATAGCCGCGCATATTAGCGACAAGCTCGGTCTTTGCTATGAGAACTCCGTCTCTGTCGCCGAGATTTTCGGTATGGACGTTTTCAATGTTAGTAAAAATTGCCATATCCGGAGCGGCAATTGCTGAGAGCCGTGTCATTTCACCGAAATGAGAAATGCCCATTTCGAGCACGGCGACTTCATGCGAGTTATCGAGCCTGAACAGCGTGCGCGGAAGCCCAAGCTCGTTGTTAAAATTGCCCTCCGTTTTAAGCAGCTTGTATTTGCGGCTGAGCACACAGGCAGTTAGCTCCTTAACGCTCGTTTTGCCGACGCTGCCTGTGACGCCTATGACCTTTACTCCGCTCTTTTTCCTGATATAAGCGCCGATTGCGCCGACGGCGGAATATGTCGAAGGGACTATTATCTGCGGGACGTTAACACCAACCTCGTGCTCAACAACAGCGCAGGCGATCCTGTCTGCGATTTGCGGAATATAATCATGCCCGTCGCTCCTCTCGCCCTTCAAGGCGATAAACAGCGAGCCCTCTCCCGCTTCACGGCTGTCAACAGTGATACAGGATAATTGCCTATTGCACATGTCTTCGCCGGTACCGGAAGGCATGTTAAGCCTTCCGCCGGTTGCCTCGACTATATTCAATATGTTAAGATCTATCATACTTTTTAACGCTCTCCTCGACTATCCTTTGACATAACAGCTCAAAATCAATACCCGCAGCGGCTGCCTCCTGCGGCAAAAGGCTCATTGGAGTCATACCCGGCAGCGTATTGGCTTCGAGACAATACACCTTTCCGGCTTCGGTCATTATAAAATCGACCCTTGCGTAAGCTTTGAGCGAAAGGCCATTGTAGACAGCCAAAGCCATCGTCTGCATATCGCTAAGCTGCTCAGCGGTAATATCGGCAGGACATATCTCGTCAGTCATGCCCTTTTGATATTTGTTTTTATAATCATAAAAGCCCTGCTTGGGGATTATCTCGATGGCAGGAAGTGCAATATCTCCGAGAACGCCAACCGAGAATTCGCGTCCCTTTATGTACTCCTCTATGAGCACCTTATCCTCATAACGGAATGCAATCGAGAGCGCGTCTGCTAATCCCTGCAGGTTATCGACAATGGACACACCTACGGAAGAGCCTCCGCTTGCGGGCTTAACGACGAGAGGAAATCCCAGGCCTGCCGGCGCGGAAGGCATGCGTTTTTTTTGATAGCTCTCGCGCGTCAAAACCAAGCCTTTCGGCGTCCTGACCTCGCAGTTTTCCGCCAAAAGCACGTCCTTGGTGAGCTGCTTATCCATTGCGAGCATGCAGCCCTTTTGACCGGAGCCGGTATATGCGATACCATTTAGATCGAAAGCAGCCTGCAAGGTACCGTCCTCACCGGCGCCGCCGTGCATGGCGTTGAACACTATATCCGCTTCACGGCAGAGCTCCAACACACCTTTTCCGAAATAATGCCCAAACCTGTCCGCGGCGAAATCACCATCGGGCGCAGTATCTGTTATATCACTGTCGAATGAGTTATTCTCATCCTTTGAAAAGTAATTTTCTGAATTATCCTCATAGTCCATAGCCGAGTCGACAAGCGCAACAAGATGTCCGCACCTTTTTAAAGCCGATGCGACCATCCTTCCCGTTGAGATGGAAACGTCACGCTCGGGGCTCCTGCCTCCGCATATTACGGTAATCTTCATATTGAGTACAGCCGAAAAGGCTCTCCTTTCAGCAAGAAAATACAGTAAGTACATAATCAACATTATAATTATAGCAGAATACGCCTCAGTATGCAAACGCGGATAACAATTAGGTTCTACTCCCATTAT